>CAYOHO010000171.1:0-5291 GCA_964403755.1 uncultured Oscillospiraceae bacterium | reverse complement strand
GCGAACAGGGCATGCTCATCACGTCGATCTCGCGGCGCAACCTGGTCATCTCCTTCATCCACGACAAGGGCGGCTCGGGGCACAGCCAGAAGCATGTGTCGATCGAGCTTGCCCGAACCGCGCTCCAGAAGCTCGAGGAATCAATCCGGGGCGTCGAGTTCAGCATCGGCATCGGCAAGCCCTACGAAGTGCTCTCGCTGAGCAAGAGCTTCAGCGAGGCTCAGGAGGCGCTGCGCCTCGGTTCACAGGCCGGCCAGGGCAGCGCCGGCCTCAAGGTTGTGCATTATGAGAACTACAGGGTCCTGAACCTGTTCGGCAGCATCCAGTCGCAGGAGCAGCTCCTGGAATTCTACCGCAAGACCGTCGGGCGGCTGGTCGACTACGACCGCGAGAATGGAACGTCCCTCACCGAGTCCATGGAGGCGTACTTCCGCCAGAATGGCAACATTTCCGAAGCGGCCAAAGAGTTGTTCATCCACCGCAACACCTTCATCTATCGCATCGAGAAGCTCAAGCACGTGCTCGACTCCGATCTGCGCGACAGCGAGGAGCTTCTGGAGCTTCAGCTCGGCATCAAGATCATGAACTACCTCAAGCTGACCGGGCAGCTCTAGGCAGATTCCGGTCTCCTTCACGCCTGCTCCTGGCCGGCCAGCGCCATCTGCAAACGGCCTGCATCGCATCTGTGAACAGTCTGAAACGCGCTTGCTAATTCATTGGCAAAAGTGCACTTTGCCCAATCTATTTGCCACTATTTCATATGATCATCCAATTACGAGTTGTGCCTGACTTTCTACACTGGTGTCAGAAAGGAGGCGACGACACATGGCTTTCGTGGAAAAAATGGCCCTGAACCTGGCGGATCTGCCGCTGGCAGCCGCATCATTCACGATTCGCGGCCTGCACGAGTCCGTCGCCTACTTTGGAACGGTCGACCGCACATATGCCGTGCAGAATGCCGGCATCGCCCTCAGCCCCATCAGCCTGGCGCTGGACCAGCCGCTCGACTTCCGCGCTTCCCTGTCCCGTGAAGACACCGCCAGAGTCCAGAACGGCATCCTGACACTTGGCAGACTCGTCATCGATCTCCGGACCGCCCGGACCGTCGACCTGTCCCTGTCTCCCACCCGCGATCCCAACACGATCCGGGCCCGCATTCCGGAATGCCTGGGCCTGGTGCGTGCCGTGCTCGCGGATACGCTGGCGACAAGGACAGCCGCGGCCGAGACCGGCTTCGGCGACCTGCTGCTGCCCTTCAGAAGCCTGCGCCCGCTGACCCGGCCGGCTTCGCCAGCCGGCCAGATGGATGTGCGGGGTGCCTTTGTCAGCCGCCTGAATGCGCTCCTGGAGCCGGGCGCCCCGGAAGCAGCCGCTCCGGCCATCGCCAGCCTCACTGGCCTTGGTCCCGGACTGACGCCATCCGGCGACGATTTCCTGATCGGGCTTCTGAGCGCGCTCTGGTTCTTCAAAGGGATCCGGCCAGCCGAATCGCTCCTGCAGGCGCTTCGTCCGGAAATCCGTCTGCGGCTGGGCGGGACGACGCCGGTATCCGCAGCTTTCCTCGGGGAGGCCGCAGAAGGCCGCTTCGGCGAACGCATCTGCGGTTTTTGGACCGGCATCGGCCAGGGCAGCTGGGATCAGGCCCTTCAGGACCTGACCGCAGTCGCCCGCACCGGCCACAGTTCCGGGACGGATACGCTGGGCGGCATGATCTTCGGGCTGGTTCTCCTGCGCGATCCAGCCATCCATGACGATCCAGGCAGCCCAGATCACCCCGGCAACTGACCCGATCCGGCAAATCGACCCGATACCCGATGCGGCAAATCGGCCCGATACCCGAAGCGGCAAATCGGCCCGATACCCGATCCAGCCAACGGACCCAATCCAACCAGCTGACCCGATCCGACTGACTGGCCCCATTCACTCGACCGGCCTGTTCGCCGATGCCAGCAACATGTTCATCAGAACAGCCCCCGCCCTCTGGACAGGACGACAAGACTGAAGGAGAGACAATGATGAGAAAAACGATCATCAGAGAAAATGTCTACTATGACTCTGTCACGCTCATGCTCATCTCCAGCCGCGTCACCGGCATTCCCGGTGTCGAGAACGCGGCCGTGATGATGGGCACAGACCAGAACAAGGACCTCATGCTCGATTCCGGGCTGATCACCGCCGAAGACAAGGCCCGGGTCACGGCAAACGACATGGTGATCGGCGTCCTGGCAGACCGTGAGGAAACGATCGAAAAGGTGCTGGCCGCAATCGAGGAAGAGTTCCAGCGCAAGAACACGAAGAAGACGACAGGCGAGTCGCGGGCCCGCAGCCAGGACCAGGCCCTGCAGCTGCAGCCGGACTCGAACATGGCGATTGTCTCGATCCCGGGCCGCTACTGCCGGCGTGAGGTCATGAAGGCGCTCGAGAACAACCTGAACGTCATGCTGTTCTCCGACAACGTCAGCATCGAGGACGAAATCGCGCTCAAGGACCGGGCACTGGAAAAGGGCCTGTTCATGATGGGCCCCGACTGCGGCACCGTGATCATGAACGGCGTCTGCCTGGGCTTCGCCAACGCGGTCAGCCGCGGCGGCATCGGCATGGTCACGGCTGCCGGAACCGGCCTGCAGGAAGTCTCGGTCATCATCGACCGGAACGGCGGCGGCATCTCCCAGGCGATCGGCACCGGCGGCCGCGATCTCAAGGCTGCCGTCGGCGGCCGCATGATGCTCTTCGCCATCGAGGCGCTGAAGAACGATCCTGAAACCGAAGTCATCGTCGTCGTCTCCAAGCCGGCCGATCCGGTTGTCGCCGAGAAGGTCATTGAATCGCTGCGCGGAACCGACAAGCCCAAGGTCATGTGCATCCTTGGCGAACAGCCGCCGGAAACCCGCGAGAAGGGCTTCTACTATGTCGAGACGCTCGAGGACGCCGGCATCGTCGCTGCCGACCTCTGCCGGGGCCGTGAGCCGAAGACCACCTACTTCTCCCAGGACCGCGACACCATCCGCGCGATCGTCGAGGCCGAGGCCGGCAGGCTGAAGCCGGAGCAGAAGTACCTGCGCGGCCTCTACGGCGGCGGCACCCTGACCTATGAGACGCTGCTGATCGTTCGCGACATCCTCGGCGACGCCTATTCCAACGTGCCGCTCAAGAAGGAGCTGCGTCTGGCCGACGTCAAGGCCAGCCAGGACCATACGGTTCTCGACATGGGCGACGACTACTTCACCAATGGCCGGCCGCACCCGATGATCGACACGCGGCTGCGCACCGAGCGCATCCTCGAGGAGGTGTCGCTGCCCGAGACGGCCGTCATCCTGCTTGACTGCGTGATCGGCTACGGCGCCAATCCCGACCCTGCGGCCGCCCTTGCCAGGGTCATCGGCGAAGCCCGGGCGCGGGCCGCCAGCCAGGGGCGCTACGTCGCCTTTGTCGCCTCGGTCACCGGCACGGAGGCGGACCCGCAGGTTCGCAGCGACCAGGAGCGCAAGCTGCGCGAAGCTGGTGTCATCGTCATGGACAGCAACGCCCAGGCGGCCCGGATTGCCGCCATCATCACGGAACGCGGGCAGTCGCTGCACAAGCTGAGCTGGGAGGTTAACTGAAATGGCCAGACCGGAGGAACTGTTCAAGCAGAAGCTGAAAGTCGTCAACATCGGCATCGAAAGCTTCTATGAAACCATGAAGGCCCAGGACGTGCCGGTTGTGCACGTTGACTGGAAGCCGGCGGCCGGCGGCAATGAGGAGCTGATGGGCCTGCTCGAGAAGCTGAAGCAGAAGCCGGCCGGCGGCAAGAGCCGGATCGACGCCGCCAATGAGGAGGCCCTGTCGCGCATCAACCGCGGCGAGCCGATCCTGGTTGACATCAAGTACGCCTGGGAAGTGCTGCCGGGCATGGCCAAGAACGTGATCAGCCATGCCGGCCCGCCGCTGGCCTGGAAGGATATGAGCGGCCCGGTGCGCGGTGCGGTCATCGGCGCAATCAAGTACGAGGGCCTGGCCGAAACCGACGCGGAGGCCGAGCAGGTCGTCCTCGACGGCAAGGTGGTCTTCAAGCACAACCACAGCCTGGGCGCCGTCGGCCCGATGACCGGCATGATCACCTACTCCATGCCGCTCTACGAGGTCCGCAACGAGGCTTTCGGCAACCTGGCCTACTGCACCTTCAACGAGGGGCTCGGCAAGGTCATGCGTTTCGGCGCCAACGACGAGAACGTCATCAGGCGCCTGAAATGGCTCGAGACAACGCTGGCTCCCGTTCTCAAGGAAACACTCGCCCGCTTCGGGCCCCTGAACCTCAAGGTCATGATCGCGCGCGCCCTGGCCATGGGCGATGAGATGCACCAGCGCAACATCGCGGCCTCCTCGCTCTTCCTGCGCGACATGGCGCCCAAGCTGGCCCAGGTTGTGGCGGACCAGGCCCAGCTGGCCGAGATCCTGGCGTTCATCTCCGGCAACGAGCAGTTCTTCCTCAACCTCGCCATGGCTGCGGGCAAAGCGATCATGGATCCGGTCAAGAACATCCCGGACTCGACCATTGTCACGGCCATGTCGCGCAACGGCACGAACTTCGGCGTCAAGGTCAGCGGCCTTGGCGAGCAGTGGTTCGAGGCGCCGGTCGAGATGCCGGTCGGCCTCTACTTCCCGGGCTACAGCGAGAAGGATGCCAACCCCGACGTCGGCGACAGCACCATTGTCGAGACCTTCGGCATCGGCGGCTTCGCGATGGCCTCGGCTCCGGCGGTCGTCCGCTTCGTCGGCGCCGAGAACGTTGAGGCGGCCTACAGCTACACCCGCGAGATGCGGGAGATCACAGTCGGCACCAGCCCGCACTATGTCATTCCGACCCTCGACTTCATCGGCACCCCGACCGGCATCGACATCCGCAAGGTGGTCGAGACCAACATCCAGCCGGTGATCAACACAGGCATGGCCGGCAAGGTTGCCGGTGTCGGCCAGGTCGGCGCGGGCATCGTGAAGGCGCCGATGGACTGCTTCGTCAAGGCTGTCAAGGCGTTTGCCGAGCAATATGACCCGGACAGGAGCAATGAATCCAGATGAAGCAGCGGATCCTGATTGCCATTGGCGGCAACGCCATATCGCGCGAAGGCGAGCGCGGAACCATCGAGGAGATGATGCGCAACCTCGAGACAACCATGGACCCCATCGTCGGCCTGCTGGACAACGGCTATGACATGGTGGTCACGCATGGCAACGGCCCCCAGGTCGGAAACGCCATGATCAAGGAGGAATGCGCCAGCTACCAGGTTCCAGCATACCCGCTCGACGTCCTC
>CAYOHO010000170.1:0-5327 GCA_964403755.1 uncultured Oscillospiraceae bacterium | reverse complement strand
GATGGGGCGAGCGCTGATGGGGCGAGCGCTGATGGGGCGAGCGCTGATGGGGTGAGCGCTGACAGCCGGAGGAGTGCTGCCGAAGGCCAGATGGGGCAGGAATCAGGGCCGCCGGCGCCACGCGTGTCCGCTAAGGCTTCTCGGCGGCGCTGCGGTCCTGCTCAAGCAGCGGGATGACATCAAGGAGGGACTCAACCAGGGCGTAGAGCATCGGGCGCGTATCCTCGTCCGGGCCGACCATGTCGGGCACCATCACCGGCTTCGTGCCGGCCAGCCAGGCCGCCTTGACACCAACCGTGGAATCCTCCAGCGTCAGGCAGTCGGCGGGCGCCTCGCCAAGCAGTTCACAGGCCTTCAGGTAGATGTCGGGCGCCGGCTTGGCACGCTGGATCATGTCGCCGAAGACCATCTGGTGGAAATAGCCGGTCAGGCCGGTCATCTCGACATAGGTGCTGGCCAGGGCTTTCGGGGTCGAGGTTGCCAGCGCGACCTTGTAGCCATGGCGCTTCAGAAATGCCAGCAGTTCACGCAGGCCGCGCTTGACGGGCATGCCGTGGCGGGCTATATGGTTGTTGACGTGCTGGATGCGCTTCCGGCGCAGTTCGTAATAGTCCGGCATGTCGGGGAAATGTGATCGGAAGATGCGGCTTGTTCCCTCCGGTCCATGCCCGACCACCTTCATGATGATCTCGCGGGTCATGGGCACCCCGTTTTCAGGCCCGACGGACAGCCAGGCTTCCGCATTGAGCCGCTCGGTATCGAACATCAGCCCATCCATATCAAAAATGACTGCCTTGAACATGCCTGAAACGGTTCCTCACAATCTGGCGGGCAGAAGCCGGCGGATTTTTCCACCGGCATTATCGCACGTTTTGCCGCGGAGCGAAACCACCTGCCGGCCGGATCAGCCGCTGACGACCACTGTGCCGAGGCTCTCGGTGACCGCCAGGAAGGCGCTCTCGAGCGAGGCAATGATCGCTGTGCGGCCGGGCGCGCCCGTGACGAAGCGGACAGCTGACTCGATCTTGGGCAGCATCGAGCCGGGAGCGAACTGACCGTCGGCCACGAGGCGCTGCGCCTCCGCAGCGGTCAGGCGGGTCAGCCAGCGCTGGGCGGGCCTGCCATATTCAACGGCAGCATACGGCACCGCCGTCAGGATGACCAGGCGGTCGGCATGGATCCGTTCTGCCAGCCGCGCCGCCGCCTTGTCCTTGTCGATGACCGCATCGATGCCGACGAGGCGGTCGCCTTCGCGGCAGACCGGTATGCCGCCCCCGCCGCAGGCAATGACGAGGTCGCCGGCTTCGACCAGGCGGCGGATGACGCCCAGTTCGCAGATGTCGACGGGTTCCGGGGACGGCACGACACGCCGGTAGCCGCGGCCGGCGTCCTCGACGAAGCGCCAGCCGCGCTCCTGGCTGATCCGCTCGGCCTCCTCCTGTCGGTAGAAGCTGCCGACCGGCTTGCTTGGATGCTCGAACGCCGGGTCGCGGCGGTCGACCAGCACGGTGGTGACGACGGTCGCGACGCTGCGGCTGATGCCCTGATCGCGCAGGGCGTTCTGAAGGGCATTCTGAAGATGGAAGCCGATGTAGCCCTGGCTCATGGCGTTGCATTCGGCGAAGGGCATGGCCGGTATATGGCCGTCGACGCGTCCGCCCTGATCGAAGGCGAGGCTGATCTGGCCGACCTGGGTCCCATTGCCATGCACCAGGGCGATCTGGTAGCCCGCCCGCATGAGCTCGACCATGTGTCCGGACGCCAGCCGGACGGATTCGCGCTGCTGTTCGGGAGTCCTGCCCAGGGCATTGCCGCCGAGGGCGATCACGAGCCGCTCAGCCACGGGGCGCCTCCTTTCCGCCCGGTCTCTAGAGGCCGAGGCCTTTGCTCAGGGTGACAGTGAAGTCCTGGACATTGGTGACGATGCCGCGTGCCGAAAGGCTGCCGCGGTCGGACAGCTTGTTGACGGCAAACTCGGAGATGTCGACGGTATAGAAGTAGACTTCGCGGATCAGGCCATCCGGCATGACCCGGAAGGCGGGCGTCATGTTCCCGGTGGCAATGGCGTGCAGGGTTGTCGCAAGACAGATGACCGTGGTCGCCCGGTCGGTGCAGGCGCGCATGGCGTCCTGCCCTTCATAGACATTGGCATGCACCTCCGGCAGCGGTCCGTCGTCACGGACCGATCCGACCAGCACGACAGGCACGCCGCAGGCGTGGCAGCTGGCGATGATGCCGTCGCTGACGCCCTCGCCGGCGAGGAAGGCCGGAACCGAGCCGTGGCTGCGGACCCGGTTGATCGTGTCCAGATGGTTGTAGTGGCCGTTCGGCACACAGCGCTGGGTGTAGATGTCCTGTCCGAGCGCCGTCTGGCGCCAGGCGCCTTCCAGGTCATGGACTGCCAGGGCATTGCCGGCCAGCAGCGCGTGCACGTAGCCGTTCCGGACCAGGCGGACAAAGGCGTTGCGGGCGTCGGCATCGAAGGCGCAGGCAGGCCCGAGTACCCAGACGATGAAGCCGTGCTCGCGTTCATGGCGCAGCAGCTCGTAGAGGAAGTCATAGTCCCGGGAAAAGGCCGTCTCGCGCGACCGGCCCTGGCGGAAGGCAAAAGACTCGCCCGGCCGGGCGTCCTCCTGCCGGAAGCCAGCGGCATGGACCAGAATTCCCTCCGAGCCGTCTTCGTTGCGGCCGACGGCCACCCGGTCTCCCTGGCGCAGGCGGCGGAACTCGCGGACGCGGATGCATCCGTTTTCAAGCACGGCGACACAGTCCATGCGGCTGACCTCCGCCAGCAGCCAGCGGCCGCCGGCCTTGAAGTACTCCGGGAAGATGGTCATGGCGTGAAAGCCCGGCGGCGCGACTGTGTCGTGCGGGGCCGGCTCAAACCGGGCGTCCGGCGCATCCCGAAGCGTCGCCGCCGTGAAGTCGGGCGCAATGTATTCAGCCAGCCGGAACGGTTCCATGGCGTCCCCTCCCTTCAGCCGATGGCCGGCGCAGCGGCCGGCTTCGAGACCTGCGGCCGTGCTGAGGCATCAGGCGGTGCAGGCACGGCGGACAGGGCATGCGGCGTGACCTGTGCGGAGATGGCCGTTGTCGCGGGCGCAGCAGCCGGAATGGACGCGGCGGGCGGTGAGGATGCGGCGGGCAGTTCCAGGTCCGGGGCGACCGGTTCCAGGTGCAGCGCCTGGCGCAGGAGGCCTTCCAGCTTCGGGACAATCTCCTCCAGCTCATAGCGGACGCGTATGGCCGGCTTCTCGATGTGCATGAACCGCCGCAGGTCGATGGGTGTGCCGATGATGACCAGGTCGGCTGGCGTGCGGTTGATGGTTTCCTCCAGGTCGCGGATCTGGGCTTCGCTGTAGCCCATGGCTGGCAGCAGGCAGGTCAGTCTTGGCCATTTGCGGAACGTCTCGGCGATGCTGCCGACGGCGTGCGGCCGCGGGTCGACCAGCTCGGCGGCGCCGAGGCGCTCGGCCGCGATGACGCCGGCGCCGTAGGCCATCTGGCCGTGCGTGATCGTCGGCCCGTCCTCGATCACCAGGACGCGCCGGCCGCGGACGGATTCCGGATCATCGACGATGATGCGCGAATTGGCCATGACCAGCTCGGCCGCCGGATTGAGCAGGTCAACCGAGCGGCGGACGGCCTCGACCTTGTCGGGCTCGGCGGAATCGACCTTGTTCATGATGACGATGTCGGCCATCCGCAGGTTCGTCTGCCCGGGGTGGAAATTGCGCTCGTCGCCGGGCCGGTGTGGGTCGACGACGACGATGCGGACATCGGACACAAAGAAGGGGAAGTCGTTGTTGCCGCCGTCCCAGATGATGATGTCGGACTCGCGCTCGGCCTCCTCCAGGATGGCCGCGTAGTCGATGCCGGCATAGACTGTGAGGCCGGCGCCGATCAGGGGCTCATACTCCTCCCGCTCCTCGATCGTGCAGTGGTGCCGGTCGAGGTCCGCATATTCGGCGAAGCGCTGCGTCACCTGCTCGGCCAGGTTCCCGTACGGCATCGGGTGGCGGACGACGCCTACCCGCAGCCCGGACTGGCGCAGCAGGCGGCCGACATAACGCGTCGTCTGGCTCTTGCCGCAGCCGGTTCGCACGGCCGTGACCGAAACTACCGGTCGGCGGGAGCGGATCATGGTGCTCTTCGGACCCATGAGGCGGAAATCGGCGCCGCAGGCCAGGACTAGCGCGGCCATATCCATCACATGGACATTTGAAACATCGCTGTAGGCGAAGACCACCTGGCTGGCGTCCAGCTCGCGGATCAGCCGCGGCAGCTCGCTTTCCGGATAGATCGGGATGCCGTCCGGATAGGCCGGTCCGGCGAGCGCCGGCGGATAGACCCGGTTCTCGATGCCCGGGATCTGGGTGGCGGTGAATGCGACGACCTTGTCGGTAGAATTATTGCGGAAACAGGTGTTGAAATTGTGGAAATCGCGGCCGGCCGCGCCCATGATGATGATCCGTTCCATACCGGTTCCTGCTTTCGTTCGGGTCTTCAAGGCAATGAAGTTCGAACTTGAAGGAGGGGCTGCTGGATCCAGACAATCAGGTGTGAGAGGGTTCTATGAACATTTTATCATTTTTCCGGCCTGCCGGGTAGACTTTGTGTCCACGGTCGCGGGCGCCCGATGCGGCCGCAGGACGCTCAAGGCCGCCCCCGCCGGTGGGCAGGGCGGCCGGTATGGCTGGCTGCGAGCGATCGGTTCTAACCAGTCGGGCGATCGGTTCTAGCAAGACGGGCGATCGGTTCCACCGGGGCGGGGGCGGCCGGTTCAGGCCAGTCGGGCGATCGGTTCCAGCGGAGCGGGGGCGGCCGGTTCAGGCCAGATGGTCGACTGCAGCCTGCTCGACCGGCAGGCCGGCGCGATAGCGTTCCATGAAGGCATTGAAGCCGGCGACGTCAGCTGGCACGGGCACCACGCAGTCGCCGGTGCGGCCGGCAAACACGCGCCGGGCGAGGAACTCGCCCAGGGTCTCGTCCTTGCCGCGGCTGATGCGGTAGGCTGCGAGCAGGGCGATGCCCCAGGCGCCGCCTTCTCCGGCCGTATCAAGCACGGATACGGGCGCACGGACCGCGGCAGCCATGATCCGCTGGCCGACGGCGCGCGTCTTGAAGAAGCCGCCGTGGCCGCGGATCTCGTCGACCTGGACGCCTTCTTCGCCATAGAGGATGTCGAGGCCGGTGCGCAGGGCGCCAAGGGCCGTGAACAGGTGCGTGCGCATGAAGTTGGCCAGTGTGAAGCGGCCACCGGGCGAGCGCAGGAAAACCCGACTTGTCGGCCGCGGCGATGAGCCGGTCGCGCCACTCCTTCATCT
>CAYOHO010000169.1:0-5389 GCA_964403755.1 uncultured Oscillospiraceae bacterium | reverse complement strand
CGCCAGTCGTGATGACGGCAGAAGAGCATGGACCGGCACGCCGGTCTGGGGATATCCTGCCAATCACTTGTACGGAAAAGTACAAAGAAAAGGCGGCCGGTTACGCTACTGGCTCCTGCTTGATCAAAGCGTCCAAATACTGATCAAGCGATCATCGCTTCCGTCTGAAGATTCAATTTTGAAGTTGTTTTCCAGTCTCCCGGAAAGCATTTTGATTATATCAAAAAGCGGCCGAAATTCAATAGATCGGTATGACAGCCCCGCCCACTACCGGCCATTCACCGTCCGGGTGAGGGTCCAGGCGATCGCTTCTCAAAATTATACCGTACACGTTTGCATAAACCCCTTGCATTCCGACCGGAATTCAGGCATCATATGGCTGGTCCTGATGGGACTGCAGTGGTCCGGCGGCGAGGCAAACCTTTCCGGCGGACCCGGCAAGAACCGGAACCTGACCGTGAAGCGGACATGTCCGCTGACCAGGAAGGAGACGTGCATTGAAGCAAGGGCAGCGGGTCCCTGCTTGTTTGGCGTGCTTCTTCAGGTCGAAGAAGCATTTTTTGTTTTCTGGAGGAAACATGAACCGGATCGCGGTCGTCAGCGCCATTCTCGAAAATCCAGCCAGCAGCCAGCAGGTCTTCAACGACGTGGTCTCTTCCTTCCATGAGATCGTGCGCGGTCGGATGGGCATCCCCTTCGATGAGCACCAGGTCGCCGTCATCAGCCTCACCCTGCTTGGCCCGCTCGACAAGATCAACAGCCTGACCGGCAAATTGGGCAGCATCCCAGGGGTCCAGGTGAAAGCAGCCATTTCCCGCAAGGAGATTCCGTAGAGGGAAACATGTCCAATTCAGTCACGTTCATCGACCGGGCGGCTATTTTCCAGGAGCTGGAAAGGGCCGCCACTGCCAGCGATGCCGAAATCGGCCGCATCCTCGACAAGGCCGAGGCCTTCCAGGGCCTGACCCATCACGAAGTCGCCGTCCTGCTCAAGACCACGCAGCCGCAGCATGAAGCGCGCCTGTTCCAGGTTGCCCGCCACATCAAGGAGGCGATCTACGGCCAGCGCATCGTCATCTTTGCGCCGCTCTATGTCAGCGACCACTGCGTCAACCAGTGCCGCTACTGCGGCTACCAGTGCGGCAATGAGTTCGGCCGCCGCAAGCTGACCCAGGACGAGGTCCGCCAGGAGGCCGAGGCCATCATCCGGCTGGGCCACAAGCGCATCGCGCTCGAGGCCGGCGAGGATGACGAGAACTGCAGCCTCGGCTACATCATCGACTGCATCCGCACCGTCTACGCCACCAAGGCTGACAAGGGCGAGATCCGCCGCATCAATGTCAACATCGCCGCGACCACGGTCGAGAACTACGCCCGCCTCAAGGCCGAGGGCATCGGCACCTACATCCTGTTCCAGGAGTCGTATGATCCCGAAGTCTACGCCCAGTACCACCTCTCCGGGCCCAAGAGCGACTATGCCTACCATACGACGGCCTTTGACCGCGCCATGCAGGGCGGCATCGACGATGTCGGCGGCGGCGTGCTCTTCGGCCTCGGCGATCCGCTCTACGAAACCCTCGCGCTGATGCTCCACAACGAGCATCTCGAGCGCACCTACGGCGTCGGCTTCCACACCATCTCCGTGCCGCGCATCCGCCCGGCCAAGGGCACCGAGCACCAGACCTACCCGAACGCGCCGGACGACGAGCTGTTCCGCAAGCTGGTTGCCATCATCCGCCTCGCCGTGCCCTACACCGGCATCATCGTCTCGACCCGCGAGTCAGCCAGCATGCGCAAGGAGCTGATCGACTGCGGCATCACCCAGATGAGCGCCGACTCGGCGGTCGGCGTCGGCGGCTATATCGTCAACCGCCAGAAGAAGGAGCCGTCTGTCGCCCAGTTCAGCCGCAGCGACGAGCGCTCCACCGGTCAGGTCATCGACTGGATGCTCAGCGAGGAGCTCATCCCGAGCTATTGCACGGCCTGCTACCGGATGTGCCGCACCGGCGACCGCTTCATGCGCCTGGCCAAGAGCGGGCAGATCAAGTATGTCTGCCAGCCGAACGCCCTGACGACTCTGGCCGAGTACCTGCTCGACTACGGCGACGACGCCCTGCGGCAGAAGGGCTTTGCCATGATTGACGCTGAGGTGGAAAAGATCGCCCGCGAAGACATCCGCGGCATCACCCGCAACAACCTCGCCCGCATCCAGGCTGGCGAACGCGACCGCTACCTCTGACACGAACGAACCCTCCAGCGCGGCCAAACCCTCTATCGCGGCCGCTCCCTCTGAAAGGATATGCGCCCATGGCAACTGCAACCGGCGTCGAGACCAATTCCATCCAGGCGGCCCCGCTGGCCGCGCGCGCCCACGTGGCGATCTTCGGCGACACCAATGCCGGCAAGTCCACCCTCTTCAACCAGATCCTCGGCCAGGACATGGCCATTGTCTCCGCCCAGCGCGGCACCACGACCGACCCCGTGACCAAGGCAATGGAACTGCTGCCCTATGGCCCGATTGCGCTCATCGACACCGCCGGGCTGGACGACACCAGCGAGCTTGGCGCCCTGCGCGTCCGGCGCACCCAGTCGCTGATCGGCCGCTGCAACGCTGCCCTCTACGCGGCCGATGCCGCCACCGCGCTGGGTGAGCCGTCCGTCAGGGCCTATGCCCAGGCCAGGAAGGATTTCCAGAAGCACCAGGTGCCACACCTGCTGGTCCTGACCAAGGCCGATCGCGTGGACGACAGCCAGCGCGCACGGCTGGCCGCCAGTCTGCCCGAGGCACTCTTCACGGCCCAGGATGATCCGGATGCCATCGAGGTCCTGCGCCGCCGTCTCAGCGACCTGCTGTCTCGCCAGGCCGAGGAGGCCGGCGATGACACGCCGGTGATCGCGCGGCTGGTCCGGCCCGGCGGCACCGTGCTCATGGTCGTTCCGGTCGATTCCGAGGCGCCGAAGGGCCGCCTGATCCTGCCCCAGGTGCAGATGATCCGCGAATGCCTCGATGCCGGCATCCGCTGTCTGGTCGTGCGCGACAACGAGCTCGAGTCGGCCATCCGCGACTATGCGTCCGGCGGCATCGACCTGGTCGTCACAGACTCGCAGGCCTTCCACTACGTCGCCGCAGCTGTCCCGGACGAGATTCCCCTCACCTCCTTCTCGATGCTGCTTGCTGCCGGCAAGGGCGACTTCGCCACCCTGATTGACGGCCTGGCCGCCATCCCGCAGCTGCAGGACGGCGACCGCGTGCTGATCAGCGAGGCCTGCACCCACAGCACCAGCCACGAGGATATCGGTCGCGTCAAGCTGCCGCGTCTGCTGCAGAGCGTCACGGGACGCACCCTTGACTTCACCTTCAGCAACGGCCATCAGCCCGTTGAGGACCTCGGCGACTACCGGCTGGTCGCCCACTGCGGTGCCTGCATGATCAGCCGCAAGTCGATGCAGGACCGTGTGCGCCGCTGCCGAGAAGCCGGGGTCGCCATGACCAACTACGGCATCCTGCTGGCCTACGGCAATGGCATCCTCGAGCGCAGTCTCGGCATCTTCCGCCAGAAGGGGCTCGTGTGAGCGCGGGCGATCGCTTCCCTGATGCAGGTACTGCCCCCATGAGCCCGGGCGATCGCTTCCCAGATGCAGGAACCGCCCCCATGAGCCCGGGCGATCGCTTCCCCAAGGTGAAAGCCGCTGCCGAGGCCAGCGTGGCTGACCGGCTGCTGCGCCTGCGCGACGGCTGGCAGGCCGACGCCGACGCGCTCGCAGAGCTGATCGGCGACCTGAAGGCCAGTCCCGGCTTGCTGCCGGAGCTGTACCGCCTCGCCTCGGAGGTGCGTGACCGTGTCTACGGCCGGCGCGTCTTCTTCCGCGGTCTCATCGAGTTCACGAATTTTTGTCAGAACAACTGCCTCTACTGCGGCATCCGCAACGGCAACGGCTCGATCAACCGCTACCGGCTCGGCCGCGAGGAGATCCTTGCCTGCTGTGCCGAAGGCTACCGCCTGGGCTACCGCACCTTCGTGCTTCAGGGCGGCGAGGATCCGGCCTATGATGATGACGCCGTCTGCGCCATCGTTTCAGCCATCGCCGGGTCCTGGCCAGACTGTGCGATCACGCTTTCGATCGGCGAGAAGAGCCGCGCCAGCTATGAACGCTATTTTGCCGCCGGCGCCCACCGCTATCTGCTGCGCCATGAATCGGCTACTGAGTCGCATTACGCCGTCCTGCACCCGGCAAGTCTGTCCCTGGCCAACCGCAAGCGCTGCCTGAGCGACCTCAAGGCCATCGGCTATCAGGTCGGCGCCGGCTTCATGGTCGGCTCGCCCGGCCAGACGGACCGGCACCTGGCCAACGACCTGGTCTACCTGCGCACCCTCGAGCCGGAAATGGTCGGTATCGGACCGTTCCTGCCGGCCAGCGGCACGCCGTTCGCCGACCGTCCGGCCGGTCGCGTCGAGGACACGCTGATGATGGTGGCCCTGACCCGGCTGGTCCTGCCCGCGGCGCTGATCCCCGCCACCACGGCGCTCGGCTCGCTCGACGGCCGCGGTCGCGAAAAGGGCTTGCAGGCCGGCGCCAATGTCGTCATGCCCAACCTCTCCCCCACCGCCCGGCGCAAGGACTACAGCCTCTATGACGGCAAGATCTGCACCGGCGACGAGGCGGCCGAATGCCGGGTCTGCATCGAAAAGCGCATTCGAAGCGTCGGCTTTGCCCCCGACTTCAGCCGTGGCGACCACGTCAGCCACGTGGGGCACAGCCGATACTGAGAAGCGGGCGCAGCCGGATTCAGGTCCGCGGGCGAAGTTGGATTCAGGTTTACGCGCGAAGTTGGCTTCAGTTTCGCGGGCGCAGGTAGACGAACCAGTAGACGCCGCCCACCAGCAGGCCGCCGCCGACGATATTGCCCAGCGTGACCGGCAGCAGGTTGTTGACCAGGAAGGCCGGCCAGGTCAGGGCGGCCAGCTTCTCGGGCGCCAGCTTTGACGCGGCCGCCCAGGCTTCGTTGGACTTGGCGAGGATGCCGGCCGGGATGTAGTACATGTTCGCGACGCTGTGCTCGAAGCCGGACGTGATGAACAGCCAGATCGGGAAAAAGATGGCCAGGATCTTGGCGGCCATGTCGCGGGCGCCGGCCGCCATCCAGACGGCGAGGCAGACCAGCCAGTTGCAGAGAACGCCGAGGTAGAAGGCCGACAGGAACGGCAGGCTGGTCTTGTAGGCCGCGATCTTGATCGTCATGCCGCCGAGCAGGCTGTCGCCGCTATTGAAGAGGCCGGAATTGACCATCATGTGGGCGATCAGGATCGAGCCGGCCAGGTTGCCAAGGTAGACGAACAGCCAGTTCTGCAGCATCTGGCCGAGGCGGATGCGCTTGTCGAGGACGCCG
>CAYOHO010000168.1:0-5410 GCA_964403755.1 uncultured Oscillospiraceae bacterium | reverse complement strand
GACGGAGGTCGGCGCGATGACCAGCGCGGGGCCTTCCTGGGCCTTGCTGAGGATCATGGTGATGGCCTGGAGGGTCTTGCCCAGGCCCATGTCGTCGGCCAGACAGGCGCCGGCACCCCACGCGTCAAGCCGGCTGAGCCAGACGAAGCCCTCGCGCTGATAGCTGCGCAGGCGCGACTGGAGTTCCGCTGGCACCACCGGGGTGAGCAGCATGGCCTGTTCGATGGCGCCGACGTGCTGCTGCCAGTCAGCACTGCGCTCAAAACCGCTGAATTCGGCCAGCAGCTGGTCCGCCACGGGCAGGCTGAAACGGTGCAGGCGGAAATGCTCGCCGCGCAACTCGCCGAGATTCTGCAGCTCATCCAGGCGGCTGCGGAAACTGTCGGCCAGGGCGATGACCTGGCCGTCTTCGAGGGTGATGTAATTGCCCTGGCGGTTTTTGGCGGCGCGGAGAATCTCCTGCAGGGACAGCGTGAGATTATCGTTGACGCGGACTTCGCCGTTGATGGCGAACCAGTCATTCTGGCGCTGGGTGCGCAAAGCGAGGTCTTTCAGGGTGATAGCGCGGCTGACCTTCAGGTGCGAGCCCTCCGGCCATTGGATTTGGCAGAGACTGGCGACGTCGTGGAGCTGCAGGGCGAAGTCATAGCAGGCCATGGGGGCAGTGATGGTCCAGGCCCAGTCATGCGGTCCGGCCGCCACCTCCTGCAGCGCCGGGCAGGATGCCAGGATTTGCTGCGCGAGCTCCCGCTCGCGTTCAAGGTCGCGCCGGATGCGCAGCTGCCGGCCATTGTCGTTGACCACCAGTTCGACAGGGCCGGTCGCCGGCGGATAAAAACGGCCGATGTCAGCGAAGGGCATGAAGAGCAGTTCGGCCTTGAGGCCCTGATCCAGCGGCGCCAGGCGGAGATAGGGCATCTCGGCGGCTTTGGCCGTGGCACAGCGGAGGACGTCGAGTGGCATGTCGGACAGCAGCATAAAGTCGCCGCTGAGTTTATCGAGCAGGTCGGGCAGGTTCCGTTGCGCCTCTGGTGGCAGGGCGAGCTCTTCGCCGAGGGCCTCGGCCAGGCGGACATACTGCTCATTGAAGCTATACACGCGCAGGGACGCGTCGCTGTCCTTGGCGATGACGATGTGGCCAGGCGATGGCGGCGGGGGCACCAGCCGCAGACAGAACTGGTCCGCCAGGCTGCGGATATGCAAATAGGGCTGGCAGCGCACGCAGCCGATCGGCGCCGGTTTCTGCTCATCCCAGAAAAGCAAGGGATGGCCGACGAGGGCCTTGATGGCCTCCTGGCAGACGAAAGCGCTCGGGTTGCTCTCCAAGACGCCTGGCTGCTCCTGGAGTGACTTGCAGATGACGTTGCAGGCCCAGAGGTCCTGAGCGCTAAGGTAGTCCGGCCAGATGCCGGTCTGAGCGCATTTGCAGAGCGGGAAGATGCGCCCTTTGCTCCACTTGCCGGTCTTGGTCTGGCGTTGTTCCATGGGCTTGATGCTGATGACACCCGTCACTTCATCGAGGTAATCCAGGAACCACACCAGGCGGCTGCGGGCATCGGTCACGGGCTTCTTCAGCAGCTCTTCCAGGCGCTGCATGGCGGCCAGCCAGGGCGGTTGGACCTCGACGCAATCGAGGATGCAGAGGACGCTGGGGTCGGGCGCGGCGGCGCCGGCCCGGGGCGCCGCACCGGGCGCCCAGCCGGGCTGAAGCCGGCGTTGGAGTTCGCGACACTGCTCGGCGATCCAGGCGTAGCCCTGCTCTTCGGCGTTCTGGGCGATGGTCTCAGCGCGTTTTGGCAGCCCGTCGCCGAGGCTGCCCTGCTCCCAGTAGTCGCAGATCAGATGGAAGAAGGCCGGGAGGCCGCCGTTGCGGCGGGCCGGGTCCCAGGGCATGACCTCCACGCGATTGAGGCGCTTGCGGATGTAGGCGAGCAGATGCGTGTACACGGAGGACCAGGTGCTGATCCGGCTGCCCAGCACGGCGTTGTTCTCGGCCGCCGCCAGCGAACTGCCGGTGTTGTCTTTGATGAAGGCGAAGATGAGGAAGAGTCCGCCGACGGTCTGAAAGTAGTAATCCGGCGCGCTGTCGCTGTGCCTGATGCTGTAGAGGGTGTCGATGAACATGCTGATGGCCTCGGAGTTGCGGCCGCGGATGAAGGCCAGCCAGGCCTGCCGCATCTTCTTGGCCTCGCCATCGCAGGCGGCGAGAATCTTTTCCGCGGCGCTGAACTGCCCGCGCAGAATCAGCCAGTCCACGAGGGGAAATAGCGCCGCCTGGGGCAGGCGCGGAACGATGGTCTGGAGGCAGGCCAGGAAGCGCGGGGCGTGGCGCAGCTGGGCAATGAGCCGTGGTATGACCTGCCAGGCGCAGATGGCGAGGCGCTCGTGGGGGAGGTTCAGAACCCAGTCGTCATCCAGCTGCGGCAGCATGAACTGGAAGGCCTCGCCGGTGGCAACGCTTTCCGGGTAGTTCTGGTTCAGGCTGTTGAGGCTATTTTTGATCAGCTCGGCATTGCCGGCGTAGAAGGCATTGCGCAGATCGCGGACCAGGCGCTGCTGGCCCTGCTGCGCGTCGGCCTGGCTGGCGAGGACGCGGGCGATGACGTCGGCCACGCCAGCGTGTTTGCGTTGACTGAGAAAGCCCCGGGCGTTGACTTCGCTGTACTCGTCGCGGTTGACGCAGAGGCCGTCGCTGCAGAGCACAAGGGTGTAGTTTTCAGCCTGACTGATGAGTTTCCGCCAGGCGCCCGTGGGCAGCGCCGCCAGTTGCGGGAAGAACGGCGCCAGGGCTTTGCTGAGCTGTTCGAGATCGTCAATCCGGGTTGGATGCTGGATCAAGGCGAGCAGAATCCGGAGCTCTTTGAAGGTGCTGCTGAGAAGATCATCCATGAATGAAACTACCTGCCTGACGGGCTATTGCTGCGCGGAGTACGGGAGTGACCCGCGCCGCCCCGCGTGCTGGGTGATCAAGACCCCGTGACGGCCTCGCCGAAGAGCGAATTGGCCGTCGTGCGGGTGATGGTGACTTTCACCAGGTCGCCGGGTTTGACGCCCGGCACGGGAACGAAATTGCACACTTTATTGAGGTCGGTGCGGCCGGTCCAGCGCTCAGCGTTGCGCTTGCTGACGCCTTCGACGAGGACGTCGAGCACGCGGCCGCGAAAGCGCTCATTGCGGCGGGCCGACCCGGCCGCCAGATCGTCAAGGAGGACTTGGTTGCGTTGGTGCTTGACCTCGTCGGGAACATCGTCGGGATAGTCCTTGGCGGCCTTGGTGCCGCTGCGCGGCGAATAGCGGAAGATGTAGGCCATATCGAAATCGACCTCAGCCATGAGACTGCGGGTCTGCGCGAAGTCGTCATCGCTTTCGGTGGGGAAGCCGACGATGACGTCGGTGGAGAAGGCCTGTTCGGGGAGTCGGCTGCGGATGGCCGCGATGCGTTCGCGGTATTCGTCGGCGCTGTAGGAGCGGCGCATGAGCTTGAGAATGCGGTCGGAGCCGGCCTGCACGGGGATGTGGAAGGCCTTGCAGACTTTCGGCAGGGAGCAGATTGCGTCAATAAAGTGATCGTTCATGAAGCGCACGTGGGGCGAGGTGAAGCGGATGCGCGCCAGGCCGGGGATGTCGTTCAGCGCCGCCAGCAGGTCCGCAAAGGGCGAGTAGTCCGGCCGGAAGTTGTCGTCATGCCGCGTTTCGGCAATGCCGTAGGCGGTGATATTCTGGCCGAGCAGGAGGACCTCGCGGGTGCCGTTGTCGGCCAGGCGCCGCACTTCGTCAATGATGTCCTGCTGCGGGCGGCTTCTTTCCCGTCCGCGAGTATGGGGCACGATGCAGTATGAGCAGAACTGGTCGCAGCCGCGCATGACGGACACGAAAGCGCAGATCAGGCCGGGACGGTGGCCGGTGAGCTCCACGAACTGGTCGGGGCCCATGGCGACTTCCGCGCTGCGGCCCAGCCGCTGCTGGATGCGGCGGATGCTTTCGGGGACGGTGTGGAGGCGGTCGGTGCCGGTGACGAAATCGAGTTGCGGCAGCTCCTTGAGCAGCGCGTCGCCATGATTCTGCGCCATGCAGCCGACCAGGCCGAGAATCAGCCCGGGCTTGTCGCGCTTCAGGCGGCGGAGGATGCCGAGCTTGCCGATGACTTTGCGCTCGGCCTGATCGCGGACGCTGCAGGTGTTGAAGATGATGATGTCGGCCGCTTCTTCGCTGGCGACGGCCTGGTGGCCGCTGGTTTCGAGGAGGCAGCTGAGCGCTTCGGAATCGCGCTCATTCATTTGACAGCCGTAGGTTTTGATATGGAACGTGGACATGTTGCGGGCGGCACCTGGGGTTGAGAAGGATGGCTACGGGAGGCGTGGGGGTGGCGACAACGGGCCGGGAGCGTTCTCCGCGCTACAGCGGTAGCCACGGTTCGAAAATGAAGCGTTCATAGCGGGCGTCAACGGCGAAGATCGCCTCGGCGTAGTCGTCATGGAACATGAACAGCGTCGGCCCGCGCTGGACGATCTTGTGGGGAAGCTGGGGGAAGGTCGGGCTGCAGTTGTAATGGCGGCAGGGTTTGGGACAGGGCGAGTCAAGAACGATGTACATGCGGCGAGGGTCGGCGAGGCCGGCCGTGGGGCAGTTCCGGCCCGTGCCCAGGAAGCCCCAGGGATAGTAGAAGCCCAGGTCCAGGCCCCAGCCATCGGCGGGCCGTTTGACGCCCTGGGGCGTGACGTCCATGTCGATCTTTTTGACGCCCCAGCTTTTCAACGCGGCCAGATAGTCGGGATTGCTGAGACTGACATCCTTGTAGGCGTTGAGCTGGCTGGCGCGCAGTTCCTCGACAGGCGTCGTGATGTCGTCCATGTGCAAGGGCAAAGGCAGGCCGGGCTTGGTGAAGAGATTCAGCCGGGTCTGTTTGTTGAGCAGGCGGCCAAGTACGGGCTCAAACTGCGGAAAATGCTCCTGGAGCAACCACAGCACGCCCCAGTCGTTGACGACGACTTCGGCCTGGTCCGTGAGCTCGGCGAGTTTGTCCAGGTTGCGCTGCACCTGCTTGATCTCGGCGTCCGGCAGGTAGCCGCCGGTCACGTAGGTGAAGGCCCATTCCATCTGCCGACTGTAGTAGAACGCCTGTTCGACCTCGCTGGCCGAGGGAATGAGATTGGGGCAGAATTCCTGGCCGAAGTACAAGCGGCTGAAATCAAGGCCGCGCTCCGTGAAGACATTGAGCCAAGTCAGCGCGTTCATGTTGCAGATGTAATCGGCGTGGCTCGGGTCCGTCGAGAACATGGCCGAGCTGACAAAGGACGGGATCTTCTCCAGGTTGATGAAGCGCAGCGCCTCGTCGATCCGGCTGAGCCGGTCGATGTTGGTGAAATAGATTGCCAATTCCATTACTCGGCCTCCGGGACGTGGTAGTAGC
>CAYOHO010000167.1:0-5432 GCA_964403755.1 uncultured Oscillospiraceae bacterium | reverse complement strand
GTTTCAGGAAGCGTAGAGCGCGCGCACGGCGGCCCGGAAGACACGGGTCGGCAGCAGCCGCTGCAGGAAAAGGATCGCCTTGTACATGAGTCCGGGCGTCCGGTTCAGGGGCGGCCGGCGGGTATAGAGGTTGCGCACGGCGGCCCGGGCGATCGCCTCCGGTGCCATGCCATTCTGTTCATCGTGAGCCATACGGGCAACCGAGCGCGACAGCCGGTCGGCATAGGGAGAATCAGTCTGGCCGCTGCCGACAACCCGCCGGGCGGCGGTGTAGCCGGTGCGGGTGTCGCCGGGGGAGACTGCCGTGATCCGGATGCCGAACGGCGCAACCTCGTCGGCAGCCGCGGCGGCAAAGGCCTGAACGGCCGCCTTGCCGGCGCTGTAGTAGGTCTGGAACGGCACTGGGACGAAAGCCGCCACCGAGCTGATGAGCACCACCAGACCGTGGCGCTGGCGGCGCATCACGGTCAGCGCCGGGCGCACCATGTTGACGGTGCCGAAGAAGATCTGATCCATCTGCCAGTGCACGTCCCGGGACCGGGTCTCCTCGACGGCGCTCGCCAGGCCGGCGCCGGCACAGTGGAAGAGCGCATCGATCGACCCATGCTCGGCGGCAATGGTCTCGACGAGCGCGCGGCACTCCGCGGGGACCGTGATGTCCACCCGGTAGGGCACCAGGGCGGCGAGCGACGGATCCTCGGCAGCCAGGCGCGGCAGCGCCTCGGGCATCGAGCGGGAGGCGGCCAGGACCGTGTAGCCCTGCTTGAGCAGAAGTCGGGCGATGGCCAGGCCAATACCGGAGCTGGCGCCCGTAACGAGCGCAATGCGGCCATAGGGAGAACGGGCGGCTTCTTGTCGCGGCATGGTGTCAGACCTCACAGGCCTCCGGCTGCAGCGAGGCTGCCTGGGCCGGAGGGTCGACCAATCGGTAGCGCTTCAAGTCGCGCTGGCGGAGCCTTGCGTCCGGCAGCAGCTGCTGGAGCAGGGCGTAGAACTGGCTGGAGTGGTTGAGATGCACCAGATGGCAGAGCTCATGGGCAACGACATATTCGGCCAGGGGCTCCGGCAGGCGGGCCAGGCAGGCATTGAAGCGGATCTGGCCGCGGCTGTTGCAGCTGCCCCAGCGGCTCTTCTGGCGCCCGATGCTGACCCGGGCCGGCTTCAGCGCCGCTGCCGACATGAACCGGTCAGCAAGGCGGGCCGTCAGCCGGGCAGTCTCATGGGCCAGGGCGGCATATTCGCCCGGATGCGGCAGCGGCACCTGCACATGGGCTTCCCTGCCCTGCAGCTTCTTTTCGATCCAGCCGGCCTTGTCCCGCACAAAAGCATCGATGCGGTCCTGCTGCAGGCGCATCGGGCTGCGCACTTCAACGACGCCGTCGGCTCGGACGATCAGGCAGAGCGTCTTGCGTCGGCTGCGCTTGAGGACATAGGGCAGGCTGCCGGCTGCGGCGCCCGGATGGCCGGCGGATACAAGAGAAGGATGGCTGCCGGCTGCGGCGCTCGGATGGCCACCGGCCGTGATGGCATGATGGCCAGCGGGCGCAGCCGGTTTCCGCGCGAGCTGGCGCCGTGATTCAGGAACCATGCAGCCGCTCCTTCATCTGGCGGGCACGCTCGGCATTCTTGCCGCCTTTGCGGATCGTCTCGTCGAGGAATGACGGGTGGGCCGCCAGGAAGGCGCTCTGGAAGGCGGCGGGGTCCTGGAGGAACTGCAGCACCTGCTGCAGCTGCGTCCGGGAGATCAGGCCGGCGGCACGGGCTGCCTCGAAAAGGTCGGCCGAGAAGACCGTCAGGGCATGGAGCGACGTCTGTGCATCAGCCAGGACGCGGGCGCCGCCCTGGTCACGGTCAACCACGGTCAGGGTGTGCGGCATGACGGCACCGGCGGCGGTAACGGCAGGAATCCAGGTGCGTGTGTAGCTGGAGGCCTCGGTGACGAGGTCCGAGACATGCAGTGCCGACTGGCCGGCAAGCTCCCCGGGTGCGACCGCATGCGCCGGCCGGCCGTCGGCCTTGTCCAGCCAGGCTTCGCCGGTCTTGAGAATGCTCAGGTGCGGCAGCTTCAGCAGCCGGGCCACCGGCAGCGAAAAGAAGAAGTCGCGCCGCTCGCCGCCGGAGATGAAGTCGTGCGGCAGGGTGCGGGCCCGTTCGCAGAGAGCGTCGATCACGGAACGGTAGATGCGGTTGGTTCGGTACTGCTCGTCCGTGTGCTTGGCCAGAACAGCCGCCAGGGTCTCCGGGCGGTGCGCGGCCGACTCGATCAGGGCCAGCAGGCTGTTGGCGTCAGCTTCACTGCCATACAGGAAGTGCGTGTTGATGTAGTACGGGCCAATCGTGCCCGAGGTATAGAAGAACGGCTGGTCAGCCGGGCTGATGCGCAGCGCGTCCGTCTCGAACAGGGCGTGGACAATCTGGTCGTCGGAATGCATGTCGGGACCTCCTGCGGTTGCTGCTGCAGCCCCTGCTGCAGCGCCTGATGCGGTTCAAGTCCAGGGCTGGGGCGGGTGGTTCCGGCTCAGGGCCATCGGGGGGAGCGTGCCGGCACACCTCGCGCTCAAGGCCAGAGGCGGAGCGTGCCGGTATAGTCGGCCAGGCGCGTGACACCGTCCTGGCGGGCGATGCGTTCCATGTCGGCGATGATGTCGCGGATGGCGGCCGGATGGATGAGTGTGGCGGTTCCGACCTGAACGGCAGCGGCACCGGCGATCATGAACTCGATCGCGTCCTCGCCGGTCGTGATCCCGCCCATGCCGATGACCGGGATGCGGACCGTGCGTGCAGCCTCGGCAACCATGCGCAGGGCGACTGGCTTGATCGCCGGTCCGGAGAGGCCGCCGGTGTTGTTGAACAGGATCGGGCGGCGGGTGCGGCGGTCGATGGCCATGCCGAGCAGCGTGTTGATCAGGCAGATGGCGTCGGCGCCGGCTGACTCTGCGGCGGCGGCGGTCTCGCTGATGCTGGTGACGTTGGGCGTCAGCTTCACCCAGAGCGGCTTCGCTGTGGCGGCACGGCAGGCCGTGACCACGGCGCGGATGCTTTCCGGATCGGCCCCGAAGCTCATGCAGCCGTGGGCGACATTCGGGCAGGACAGGTTGAGCTCGATGGCGGCAATCGCCGTGCCATCCAGTCGCTCGCAGAAATGGACGTAGTCCTCGGTCCGGTCGCCGGCGGCGTTGACGATGACGGGGCAGCCGGCCTCGAGCATGAACGGCAGCTCTTCGGCGAGAAAGCGGTCAAGGCCGGGATTCTGCAGGCCGACACTGTTGAGCATGCCGGACGCTGTCTCGGCGACGCGCGGAGGCGGGTTGCCCAGGCGCGGCAGCCGGGTCAGGCCCTTGCTGACCATGGCGCCCAGTCCGGACAAGTCGAGCCACCGGGCCATCTCGCGGCCGAAGCCGAAGGTGCCGGAGGCGGCAATGACCGGATTGGGCAGCCGCAGGCCGCCCACGTCAACGGAGCAGTCCAGCGCCGGCTGGACCATGGCTTCGGCTTCCGGCCGGACCGGGGTCTCGTCAGCCGGCAGGATCCGTTCTTCGTCATCCGGCCAGAATTGCTTCATTTCCATTCGACCACCTCCGCCGGGAAGACCGGACCCTCCATGCAGCAGCGCTCGTGGCGGCGCTCGCCGTCGCGTTCGGTGCCGATGGCGCAGCAGAGGCAGACGCCGATGCCACAGGCCATGCGCGCCTCGAGCGAGACCTCGCAGGCAACCCTGTGGTGCCGGCAGACGTCGGCCACACCGCGGAGCATCGGCTCGGGCCCGCAGGCCAGGACGGCGGAGCCCAGGCGCTCCTCGTCGTCCATGATCGACAGGACCTGTTCCAGTGCCTCGGCGGCGTTGCCGGTCAGGTCGAGGCCGCCGCTGTCGGAGGCGAAGAGGCAGGAGTCGGCCATGTCGGCAAACGCCTCGCGCAGGATCGCATCCTCGCTGCTGCGGTAGCCGCAGACGGCCAGGTGGGGGATGCCGCGCTCACGGCAGACCTGATGGACAAACAGGAGCGGAAAGACGCCGGTTCCGCCGCCGACGGTGATCAGCTGGCGGCCGAGGTCGAGGCTGAAGCCATTGCCTAGCGGACCGAGCGCCGAGACACGGGCTCCCGGATCCAGGTCGGCCAGTTCGCGGCTGCCCTCGCCCTGGCGGCGGATGCCGACTTCGAAGCGTCCGGTGACGCGGTCGACCGACATGATGCCAAAGGGTCGGCGCAGGAAATGGCTGCAGGCCAGGCTGACAAACTGGCCGGGTTCGGCGGTCCGGGCGATTTCAGGACCTTCGAGGGTCAGGATGGTGTGGTTGCGGTCCAGGTCCTGCCGTCCGCAGACGATCAGGCTGTGTTCCTGGTGGACGGGCATGGTGTTCCTCCCCTGGCGGTCTGCCGGGCAGGCGGACGTCCAGGCCGTCCGCCGGGCGGGTTGTTTGGCTTATTGTACCATTTTCACCCGCATCCTGCGCCGGGCGTTTCCGATCCGGTCCGGACGGTGGATTTCCCGGGACCAGTCATCCGGTCCGGCCGGTGGATTTCCCGTGACGAGTCATCCGGTCCGGCCGGTCATTTCTTGAGCATGACGTTCTGCGGCGGCAGTTCGCTGGCCGGCACACGCCGCTCACGGGTGCTCCGGACGATGCCGGCGAATTCGCTGATCTCATAGGGCTGCAGGTCACCGGGTGCCAGGCCGCGCTCGAGGCACTCCACCACGGCGGTCAGGGTGTCGAGCGAGGTCAGGGTCGGCACGCCGCGCTCGATGCAGAGGCGGCGCAGGCGGAAGCCATTGTGGCTGCTGACGGTGCCGGGGGTCTCGGTGTTGATCAGGAGGCGGAAGCGGCCGGCCGAAACCAGGTCGAGCACATTCGGGTGCCCATCCGCAGCGCTTCCCTCCTCGATCTTGCGCACCACGCTGCAGGGAATGCCCTGGCGGTTGAGATAGTTGGCGGTGCCGCCGGTGCCGTAGAGCTCGTAGCCAAGCCGGAACAGGCGGTCGGCCAGCGGGACCAGGTCGGACTTGTCGCTGTCGCGCACCGTCAGGAGGATGCTGGCGCCCTTCGGCGGGAACTTGAAGCCGGAGGCGAGGATGGCCTTGTACATGGCCTCGCTGTAACGGGTCGAGAGGCCGAGGACTTCACCGGTGCTCTTCATCTCCGGCCCGAGGCTCGTGTCGACCTCGTGCAGCTTCTCGAAGGAGAAGACAGGCGCCTTGATCGCGTAGACCGAGGGGTAGCGGGCGAAGAGGCCGGTGCCGAAGCCGAGGCCGGCCAGCTTCTCGCCGAACATGACCCGGGTCGCCAGGCTGACGATCGGGATGCCGGTCACCTTGCTGATGTAGGGCACGGTGCGCGAGGAGCGCGGGTTGACCTCGATCACGTAGACCTCGTCGTTGTAGAGGATGAACTGGATGTTGATCAGGCCGATGACGCCGATCGCCATCGCCAGGCG
>CAYOHO010000166.1:1432-5469 GCA_964403755.1 uncultured Oscillospiraceae bacterium | reverse complement strand
GCACGGCATGGGCTACTGCCAGTCGGTGGAGGGCATCCTCCAGCTCGAGCTGCCGGAGCGCGCCAAGTATCTGCGCACCTTCTGGGCCGAGCTCTCGCGCGTGCACAGCCACATGATGTGGATGGGCCTGATGGCGGACGCCTTCGGCTTCGAAAGCCTCTTCATGCAGTGCTGGCGCCTGCGCGAGCTGGTGCTCGACCTGTTCGACCTCACCACGGGCGGCCGCGTCATCTTCTCGGTCTGCCAGGTGGGCGGCGTCCGCCGCGACCTCGATGACGAGAAGATCCGCATCATCCGCGCCACGCTTGACCAGGTCGAGAGCGAGTTCCGCAGCATCCACCGCATCTTCTTCAATGACGCCTCGGTCCGCAGCCGCCTGGTCGGCGTCGGCATCCTGACGCCGGAGACCGCGAAGCTGGTCGGCGCCGTCGGCCCGATGCTGCGCGGCAGCGGCGTGGCCAGCGACACGCGCCTGCTCGGCTATGCCGCGTACGGCGACCTCGACTTCAAGCCGATCACCAGGCCGGAGGGCGACTCCTTCGCCCGCTGCATCGTTCGTGCCGACGAGATCTTGCAGGCCATCGGCCTGATGCGGCAGGTTCTCGACCGCCTCCCGACCGGCGCCATCAGCACCAAGGTCATCGGTACGCCCAACGGCGAGTACTTCGCCCGCCTCGAGCAGCCGCGCGGCGAGGTCATCTACTACACCCGCGGCAACGGCAGCAAGTTCCTTGACCGCATGCGCGTGCGCACGCCAACCTTCGCCAATGTGCCAGCCCTGCTGAACATCATGCCCGGCTGCGAGCTGGCGGATGTGCCGGTGCTCGTCCTGACGATCGACCCCTGCATCAGCTGCACGGAGAGGTAACGCCATGTCTTTCATGCCCTTCACGAAGACCATCCTGCGCAACCTGGTGAGCAAGCCGGCGACACGCGCCTACCCGATCGAGAAGCGCGCGCCCTTCACCGGCGCCCGCGGCCACATCGCCATCGATATCGACGCCTGCATCTATTGCGGCGCCTGCATGCGCAAGTGCCCGACCGGGGCCATCGCCACCGAGAAGCCCGGCCGCACCTGGCAGATCAACCGGCTGCGCTGCATCCAGTGCAACGCCTGCGTCAGCGTCTGCCCGAAGAAGTGCCTGTTCATGCGCCCCGACTACACGCCGCCGACCACCGGCCAGCAGGTTGACAGATTCCATTCCGATGCGCCCCCGGCCCCGCTCCCGGTGAAGAAGCCGGTTCCTACGGCGCCCGCGACGACCGGTTCCAACGGTCCGACCGGTAGAACCGGTCAAGAGGATTCCCTTCCCCATGCATGAATACCCCGCAACCCAGCGCATCATCGAGATCGCCTGTGCCAAGGCGGCCGAACAGGGCTCACCCCGGGTCCGTTCGATCGACCTGGTGATCGGCGATGATGCCGGATACATTGGAGACAGCATCCGCCTGTACTTCGGTCTGATCGCCGCCGGCACCGCCTGCGAGGACGCTGAACTGCGGATCCGCCATATCCGTCCCCAGCTGCACTGCCCCGCCTGC
This sequence comes from uncultured Oscillospiraceae bacterium, assembly GCA_964403755.1. Classification (GTDB taxonomy): domain Bacteria; phylum Bacillota; class Clostridia; order Saccharofermentanales; family UBA5734; genus JAXGXQ01. The sequence continues at coordinate 3,927 of CAYOHO010000166.1, read as the reverse complement.
GGCAGGCAGTTCGAGCGCAAGCCGTTCAGCTTCGCGTGCCCGGACTGCCAGACTCCCGGCCGCCCATCCAGTGTTGGCAAGGAGTTCTATGTCGAGTCCGTCGAGCTGGTCAAGGCAGACGGCAGCACGGCGCCATCAGGAGGAAAGACCGATGTGTGAAGGCCACGGCCATAGCCATACCCACAACCATCCGCACACCCATACCCACGACCATCCGCACGACCATTCGCACGACCAAGGGCACGACCACGGGCACGACCACGGGCACGGCCATTCCGGCGACGTGACGGCGGCTCCCGCCGACAGCGGCCCGGCCATGACTGTGCCCGCCGCACCGCTGACCGAAACCGTGCCGGTGATGACGGCCATCTACGACATCAGCGACCAGATCGCCGCCCGGACCAACCAGTCCCTGACCGATGCCGGCATCCTCGCCGTCAACGTCATGGGTGCGCCCGGCGCCGGCAAGACCAGCGTGCTCAAGCGCCTGATCGGCCAGCTCGACGATTACCGGCCCTATGTCCTGGAGGGCGATATCGAGTCCGACATCGACACCCGCGACCTCCAGGGCCTCGGCGTCACGACCTTGCAGATCAACACGCACGGGGCCTGCCACCTCGATGCCCAGGCGATCGCCGACACCGTCCAGGCCCTGCCGCTGGCGGCGCCCGGCATCCTCTTCATCGAGAACATCGGCAACCTCGTCTGCCCGGCCGAGTTCCTGATCGGCGAGCACATCAAGCTGCTGATCGTGACCGTCACGGAGGGCAGCGACAAGCCCTACAAGTACCCCCTGGCCTTCGAGAAGGCAAGCCTGATCGTGCTCAACAAGGTCGACCTGCTGCCCTATGTCGACTTTGACGAAACCTTCTTCATGGCCGGCCTGCGGGCCCTCAACCCGGATGTGCCGGTCTTCAAGGTCAGCGCCCGTCAGGGCACCGGCTTTGAGGCCGTGGCGGCATGGTTCCGCGAACAGAAGCCGCAGGCCTGACGGCCGAGCGGATCCGGCTCTGGGGCGTCGTCCAGGGCGTCGGCCTGCGTCCGTACACCGCCCGGATGGCGCGGGCCTGGCGGCTGCGCGGCGCGGTACGCAACCGGGGCGGCCTGGTGGAAATCATCGCCCTCGCCGGACCGGCGCGGCTCGATGGTTTCCTGAAGGCATTCCTGACCGGCCTCCCGGTGCCGGCCCAGGTCATCCGCCAGACCCGTGAAGCAATCTCCCGGAATGGACATGCACCGCAAACCGGCGGCCCAGGCCGCGGGTGCTTCCGCTTGCGGCCGTCCAGTTGTTTCCACCTGCGGCCGTCCGGCTTCCCGGCTGGAGCAGGCGTCCGGGCGTCCCGGCTGCCGGCGAAGCCATTCCGCCGCGGCGCCGGCCGCTTCCAGATCCTGGAGAGCGACCCCCTGCCGGGCCTGGCCTTCCCGTCACCTGACCTGCCGGTCTGTCCCGACTGCCTGGCCGACATGGATGACCCCGGCAACCGCCGGCACCGCCACGCCCTGGTCAGCTGCATGGCCTGCGGGCCGCGCTTCAGCATCATGCAGAGCCTGCCCTATGACCGAGCCCGGACCAGCCTGGCCGGCTTCAGCCTCTGCAGCCGCTGCCGGAAGGAATACGGCTCGCTCGAGGACCGGCGCCACCATGCCCAGACCATCTCCTGCCTCGACTGCGGGCCGCAGCTCAGCTGGCTGCCGGGAACGGCCGCTGTCCTAGGATCGGCTGCCGGCTGCGAAACAGCTGCTGATTCCGGTCTGGCCGCCGCCTGTGGATCGGCCGCGGCACCTGCACCGGCAGAAGGCGAGGCTGCGCTCAAGGCCGCCATCGAAGCCATCCGGGGCGGACAGGTCGTGGCGGTCAAGGGCATTGGCGGCTACCACCTGGCCTGCGATCCGGCTTCGGATGCCGCCGTCGCGGCCCTGCGCCAGATCAAGGACCGCGACCGCAAGCCGTTTGCCGTCATGTACCCCGACCTGGAAGCCCTCATCCGGCACGCTGTCCCGACGCCGGCCGAAGTCCGGCTGCTCCAGTCGCCCGCCCGTCCGATTGTCCTGGTCCGGCGGCGTTCCGGCCAGCCCGCTGGCCTGTCGGCTGGCGTCTGCGGCCGCAGTGCCGCCATCGGCGCCTTCCTGCCCTACGCGCCGCTGCAGGTACTGCTGCTGCGCGCCTGCGGACCGCTCGTCATGACCAGCGCCAACCCGTCCGATGAGCCGATCATCTTCAGCGACGCCGACATGAAGGCCTTTGCCGCGGCGCATCCGACCCTGACAGGCATCCTGGCGCATGACCGGCCGATCCTGCGCGGGCTGGATGACTCGGTGGCCCGTCTGGCCGGCGAGCGGCCGATCCTGATCCGGCGCAGCCGCGGCTACGTGCCCCTGGCCATCGACCTGGGCGAGCCGGCAGAACCGGACGCCCAGGACAGCGAACTGATGCCGGGGCCGGAACCGGTCGTCCTGGCGACTGGCGGCGACCTGAAGGCGACGTTCGCCGTTGT
>CAYOHO010000166.1:0-1332 GCA_964403755.1 uncultured Oscillospiraceae bacterium | reverse complement strand
CGGAACCGGTCGTCCTGGCGACTGGCGGCGACCTGAAGGCGACGTTCGCCGTTGTCCATCGCCAGTTTGCCTGGCTGTCCGCCCCGATTGGCGACCTGGGGGCGCTGGCGGTGCACGAGCGCTGGCTGGCTGAGCAGCGCGCCTTCTGCGATCTGCTGCGCCTGCAGCCGACCCTGACCGTGACCGACCTGCATCCGGGATATATCTCCCACCAGCTGGCCGAAACGGCCCTGCCAGGGCAGTCCGTCCGGACGGGCCAGTCTGGCTTGCCCGGGCAGTCCACGCAACCCGACGAGCCTGGCCGTGCAGCATCGCCCGCCCCGATGCCCATCCGCGCCAGCTTCCAGCATCATGAAGCGCATATCGCCTCCGTGCTGGCCGAGCATCAGCTGAAGGGACCCGTCCTGGGCCTGGCCTTCGACGGCACGGGCTTTGGCCATGACGGCAGCATCTGGGGCGGCGAGGGCCTGCTGATCGATGCTGCCGGATGCCGCCGGCTCGGCGGCCTGCGGCCGACCCGCCTGCCTGGCGGCGACGCCGGGATGCGCGAGGCCTGGCGGCCGCTGCTCGGCTTTCTGCTGGCTGCCGGCCTGGATCCGGACAGCGGGCTTGACCGGGCGACCCTTTTCCCGGGACAGACGGATGAGGCGCTCACCTGGCTCAGCGCGGCCTGGCGGCAGGGGGTCGGCTGCCAGACCAGCAGCAGCATGGGGCGCCTGTTCGATGCCGTCTGCGCGGCTTTAGGCCTGTCCGACCGCAACCATTTTGAAGGCGAATGCGGCAGCCTGCTCGAGGACTGCGCCCGGGCAGCCGCCGATGCCGGCCTGGCGCCCTGGCCGCTCCGCTTCGGCCTGGTCCGAAGCCCGGAAGGCCTGCTGCAGGCCGATCCTGACCCGCTCTGGTCCGGGGTGTTCGCCGCCCGTCGGCAGGGCATTCCTGCCGGAGCGGTCGCGCTGGGCTTCCACGAGGCGGTCGTGACGGCCGGCCTGGCCCTGCTGGCAGCCTGGGCCGGCGAGACTGGCATGCACACCGTGGCCCTCAGTGGCGGCGTTTTCCAGAACGCGCTGCTGGCCGAGCGTTTCGACAGCGCTTTGAGGGGCGAGGGGTTCGCAGTATACTGGAACGAACAAGTGCCGCCGAACGACGGCGGCATCTGCCTTGGACAGGCCTGGCTGGCCCTGCGGGAACCGCGTTTCCGCCAGCGGCTGCCCGCCTGATACGGAAAGGAAGTGGCATGCATGTGCCTGGGTGTACCTGCAAAGATTGTCCGGATGCTGCCGGACCACCTGGCGGAAGCCGACTATCACGGCAACCGCCTGACACTGGAAATGG
>CAYOHO010000165.1:0-5471 GCA_964403755.1 uncultured Oscillospiraceae bacterium | reverse complement strand
CCGGCATGCTCGAGTCGGCAAAGGCCGAAGGCCGCAGCACACTGGCCGGCGAAGATGCCTTCCGCCTGCACGACACCTACGGCTTCCCGCTTGACCTGACGCGTGAGATCGCCGCCGAGTCGGGCCTGGCTGTCGACGAGAACGGCTTCATCGCCGCCATGAAGGCCCAGAAGGACGCTGCCCGCAGCGCCCGCAAGGCCCGCGTCGGCACCGCCTGGGGCGGCCGCGAGCTGCCGCTCGAGCTGCAGGCCGATCACGCCGCGACCGAGTTTGTCGGCTATGACACCCTGACGGCCGACGCCGAGGTGCGCTGGCTGATCCAGGAGGACGAGGAGGCCAGCCTGCAGCTGGTGACCGACGGCTTCGCCGGCATGCAGCTGACGCTCGTCACCGACCGCACCCCGTTCTATGCCGAAGGCGGCGGCCAGGCGGCCGATACCGGAACCGTGACTGCCGAGGGCCTTGTGGCCGACGTGCTGATGGTCAGCAAGGATGCCTCCGGCAAGTTCCTGCACCTGGTCCAGGTCCGTGAAGGCGACCTCCGGCAGGGCCAGACGGTCACGCTCGCAGTCGATGCCAGCCGCCGTCTTGCCACCGCCCGCAACCATACCGCCACCCACCTGCTCCAGAAGGCGCTGCGCAGCATCGTCGGCACGCATGTGGAGCAGGCCGGCTCGCTGGTCACGCCCGACCGCCTGCGCTTCGACTTCAGCCACTTCCAGCCCCTGACGGCCGAGCAGACCGCTGCAGTCGAGCTGGCTGTCAATCAGGCCATCCTTGCCGACCTGCCGGTCACGGTCCGGAACATGCCGATCGGCGAGGCCCGCCGGCTGGGTGCCATGGCGCTGTTCGGCGAGAAGTACGGCGAGACCGTGCGGGTTGTCACGGTCGGCGACATGGAAGATCCGTTCAGCCGTGAGCTCTGCGGTGGCACCCACCTGAGCCGGACCAGCCAGGCTGCCCAGATGCGCATCGTCAGCGAGACCGGCATCGCCGCCGGCGTCCGCCGCATCGAGGCTGTGACCGGCCTGGGCGCGTACGAGCTGGCGCTCGCCGAGAAGGCCCTCCTGGCCCAGACAGCTGCCGTGCTCAAGACCCCGGAGGCCCAGCTGCCGACCCGTGCCGTTGCCCTGCTCGGGGCCCTGCATGAGGCCGAGAAGCAGACCGAGCGCATGCTGGCCGAAGCGGCCGCCGGCCAGGCGGAAGCCCTTGTGGCTGGTGCCGTGCGCATCGGCGCCTTCCAGGTCGTCTCCGCGAAGGTCGAGGCCGATAGCGCCGACCAGCTGCGTGAGCTGGCTGACCGCATCCGCGACCGGCTTGAGACCGCGGTGGTCCTGCTGGCCGCCGACCAGGGCGGCAAGGTTGCGCTCGTGGCCATGGCCGACAAGCAGGCCGTAGCGGCCGGCGCCCATGCCGGCCAGATGGTCAAGGAAGCCGCCCGCGTGACCGGCGGCGGCGGCGGCGGCCGCCCCGACATGGCGCAGGCCGGGGGCAAGGACACTGCGAAGATTGACGAAGCCCTGGCGGCTGCCCTGGCCCTGCTGAAGAAGTAGAACCGGACGCCTAGCCTGGAAGGATTTTGCCGGAAAGCGAGTGACTGCCATGGATAACTGCCTGTTCTGCCGCATCGTCAGCGGTGAGCTGCCTTCAACCCGCATCTATGAGGATGACGCTGTCATTGCCTTTGCCGACCTGCACCCGGTGGCGCCAGTCCATGTCCTGATCGTGCCGCGCCGGCATTTCGATGACCTGAACACCATGGCCGTCGATCCCGACGGACCGGCCGCGCTGACTGCCGTGCTCAAGGCCGCACCAAAGGTCGCCAGCCTGATGGGTGTCCGGGAGAGCGGCTATCGCCTGATCAACAACTGCGGTGAGGATGCCGGCCAGACCATCCGGCATGTCCACTTCCACCTCATCGGCGGTGTCCGGATGGGCGCCAGGCTGCTCTAGGCGTCCGGCCGGAATGGCGCCGGACCCGGCAGCACTTCGCGGTTTGGCCTTCATCCTGGCTCGGAACAGCCTGGAACGCTGTTATTCCGGGTTGACGCGGCCCCCGTCAAGCCTGTATAATGTATCATAATGTCGCTTCAGACGGGTTTCCTGTCTGGCGTGATGAGTCCACTGTGAGGGGAGGGAGAATAGATGTCTGAAGTCAGAGTAAAAGAAAACGAATCCCTTGACAGTGCGCTTCGTCGCTTCAAGCGTTCATGTGCACGTTCCGGTGTGCTCGCCGAAGTCAGAAAGCGCGAGCATTACGAGAAGCCGAGCGTCCGGCGCAAGAAGAAGTCGGAAGCCGCCAGGAAGAGGAAGCGCTGAACAGCATGATCAAGGAACAACTGCTGCAGGACCTGAAGACCGCCATGCGGGAAAAGGACACCTTGCGCAAGGATGTGCTCCAGATTGTGCGGGCAGCCGTTCTCCAGACCGAGAAGGACTCGCTGGCTGAAGTGGATGAAGAGGGCGTCATGGCCCTGATCGCCAAGGAAGTCAAGAAGCGCGAGGAAGTTCTCGGGGATCTGAAGGACAGCGACCGGACGGATGTCATCGAACGGACCAAAGCCGAAATCGCCATCCTCTCCCGCTACCTGCCGGAGCAGATGAACGAAGCGCAAGTCGAGGAAGTGGTCCGCAAGGCGATCGCCGACACTGGAGCATCATCGGCCCGGGACATGGGCATGGTGATGAAGGCCGTGATTCCCGAAATCCGCGGCCGGGCCGACAACAAGCTGGTCAACCAGGTCGTGAGAAGGCTCCTTGCCTGATCCAGAGCCGCAAACCGCAAAATGGAATCAAGCAGGAGTCCGATGTCTGTACTGATGTCGGGCTCCTGTTCACTTTCAAGGGGACGCATTCATGGACATGATCATCCAGAAGGACTGGAGCACACTGGGGCAGGCACCGCGTGGACGGAGCCTGCTTGAGCGCGTCCTCCAGGTCCGCGGCCTGGGAACGCAAGCCCAGAGCCGGGCGTTCCTTGACTGTTCGCTGGACAGCCTGTCCGACCCGTACCTGCTGCCGGACATGGCCATCGCTGCCCAGCGGCTGGCCCGCGCCGTCCGCGCCGGCGAGCCGGTGCTGGTCCATGGCGACTACGACGCCGACGGGCTGACCGCCACCGCCCTGCTGGCCCGGCTGCTGCGCCTGTTCGGCACGCCGGTCACCTGCATCATTCCCGACCGCCTGACCGACGGCTACGGTATCTCGGTTGCAGCGGTCGCCCAGGCCCTGGCCGCCCGCGAAACCGGCTCTGCCGCCCGCGAAACCGGCTCTGCCGCCCCGGATAGCGGAGCCGGCCGCCTCGCCGGCACGCCCGGAGCACCGGCCGCCGACAGCGGAGCCGGCCGCCTCGCCGGCACGCCCGGAGCGCCGGCCGCCGACAGCGGAGCCGGCCGCGCCCCGGTCCTGATGGTGACGGTCGACTGCGGCATTTCGGCTGCTGCCGAGATTGCCCGCCTGGCTGACCTGGGGGTCGAAACGATTGTCACCGACCACCACGAGTGCCCGCCGCAGCTGCCGGCCGCCCTGGCGCTGGTCAACCCGCGCCGGCCCGGGAGCGCCTGCCCCTTCCCGGCGCTGGCCGGCGTCGGCGTGGCCTACAAGCTGGCCCAGGCGCTCTGTCAGGAATTGGGCTGCCCCGGCCGCGAGCAGACGCTGCTTGACCTGGTGGCTGTCGGAACCGTAGCTGATGTCATGCCGCTTACCGGCGAGAACCGCATCCTGACGGCCAATGGCCTGGCCATGGTCGGCGCTGGCCGCCGTACCGGCCTGCAGGCGCTGCTCGCGGTCAGCAGGAGCAGCGAGCGCCGCGTGACTGCCACAACCATCGGCTATTCCATTGCGCCCCGGCTCAATGCCGCCGGCCGCATGGGCAGCGCCCGCCAGGCGCTCGATCTTCTGCTGACCGATGATCCGGCCGAGGCTGCCCGCCTGGCCGGCGAGCTGGATGCGCTCAACCGCGACCGCCAGGCCCTGGAGGCCGAGATCTTCACCCAGGCGGTTGCCGATATCGACAGCGGACTGGCCGGTGCCGGCGAAGGTCCGATCGTGGTTGCGCGCGACGGCTGGCACCACGGCATTGTCGGCATCGTCGCCTCGCGCCTGGTCGAGCAGTACCTGCGGCCCGCCATCGTCCTGGGCGGCGAAGCAGGCGTCTACCGCGGCTCCGGAAGGACCTTCGGCTCCTTCAACCTGCTCGAGGCCATTGCCTCGGCCGGCGAATTCACACAGCGCTATGGCGGCCATCGCAAGGCCGCCGGCCTGACCCTGACCGAAGGTCAGCTGCCGGACTTCCGGCTTCAGGTGGCACGCTACGGCGAAGCCAACCCCGACCCCGAGCGCCTGCGCCCGGTCATCGTCGCCGACCTGACGGTCGAGGCTGATGAGCTGACCCTGGCCGCTGCGCACGACCTCGAGCGGCTCATGCCGTTCGGTGAGGAAAACCGTGAGCCGCTGTTCATCATCCATGGCCTGCGCATCCTCGAGATCCGCGCCGTCGGCAGCAATGGACGCAGCGTCAAGTTCCAGCTGCGGGCCGAGACCGGGGCTGGCGCCAGCACCGTCTTCGACGGTATCTCCTTCCGGCTGCCAGGTGCGGAGGCAAGCTACAGCGCCGGCGAACTGGTCGATGTGCTGTTCAGCTTCGGCGTCAACTTCTTCAACGGCCGCGAAAGCTGCCAGATGCAGGTTGTTGACCTGCGCCCGCATGCCGCCGCCGAAGCGGACGGCCGCAGCCCCGGTGCCGCCGACTTCCGGAGCGTCTACCAGTATCTGGCGAACCGGTTCGGACAGCGTCCGGTTCTGGCCGACCTGCCCCTGCTCGGGCGCCACATCGGCCGCGACAGCCGGACGCCGATCGACGGCCGGGCAGTTGGGGACGTGCTCCAGGTCCTGGCTGATGCCGGCCTGGTGCAGCTGCAGCACCAGGGTGGCGAACGCGTCATCCTGCAGCTGCTGCCGACGACCGGTGAACGGATCCGGCTGCAGGATGTTCCATCGTACCGGCAGCTGATGGCCCGGGCGGGAGGCGAACCATGAGCACTACAGAAATCCTGAACATCGAAGAGACCGAGCTCCGCGACATCAGCCAGATGCTCCAGACCATCTGCCGGCGCTTCGAGTCCTATTCCGGCGAAAGCTCGACCCGGATCGAGGAGGCCTACCGCTGGGCCCTGGAGGCTCATGTCGGCCAGGTGCGCGCCACCGGCGAGCCCTACATCATCCACCCCCTCGCCACCGCCGAGATCCTGACCGAGCTGGAGATGGACAGCGACACGATCGTCGCGGCCCTGCTGCATGACACGGTCGAGGACACCGCGCGAACGATCGAGGAGGTGCGCGAGCGCTTTGGCCCCGAAGTGGCGGCGCTGGTCGACGGCGTCACCAAGCTCGAGCGCATTTCGTTCTCCTCCAAGGAGGAGGTCCAGGCCGAGAACTTCCGCAAGATGTTCCTGGCCATGGCGCAGGACATC
>CAYOHO010000164.1:0-5481 GCA_964403755.1 uncultured Oscillospiraceae bacterium | reverse complement strand
GACTCTGATCCGGATGCCGGCACGGGTGCCGGTGCAGTCTGTGGCACCGGCACGGATGCCGGTGCTGGCTTTGTCACCGGCACGGATGCCGGTGCAGGCTTTGGCACCGGCATGAATGCCGGTGCAGGCTTTGGCACCGGCATGAATGCCGGTGCAGGGGTGGGAGGTGTCTGCCATGCCTAGGGACATCCGCCTCATGCAGGGCAACGAGGCCTGTGTCGAGGGCGCCCTGTTCGCCGGGATGCGCTTCTTCGCCGGCTACCCGATCACGCCGTCGACGGAGATTGCCGAACTGGCGGCGCTGCGCCTGCCGATGACGGGCGGCCGCTTCATCCAGATGGAAGACGAGATCGCCAGCCTGGCGGCTGTCATCGGGGCGTCGGTCGCCGGCGTCAAGGCCATGACGGCCACCAGCGGCCCTGGCTTTTCGCTCATGCAGGAGAATATTGGCTACGCCGCTCTGGCCGAGATTCCGTGTGTCATCATCGATGTCCAGCGGCTGGGTCCCTCGACCGGCATGCCGACGTCGCCGTCCCAGGGCGATGTCATGCAGGCCCGCTGGGGCACGCATGGCGACCACCCGGCCATTGCGCTGGCGCCAGCCTCGGTGCGCGAGACCTATGCCCTTACCGTCCGCTGCTTCAACCTGGCCGAACGTTTCCGAACGCCCGTCATCCTGCTGATGGACGAAATTGTCGGCCATCTGCGCGAGGATGTCGAGCTGCCGGACCGCAGCGCCTGTCCGGTCGTCGACCGGCAATGGGAGCGCACGCGCGATGCCCGCGGCATCCACCGGGTGCGCCCCGGTGAGCCGGCGCCGCTGCTGCCGCCGTTCGGCGAGGGGATCCGCTACAACATCACCGGCCTGATCCATGATGACAATGGCTTCCCGACCAATTCGCACGAGGCGGCCGATGCCTTCTGCACGCGGCTGCTCCGGAAGGTCGAGGACCATCGCGACGAGATCGTGCAGACGGAATCCTACCGGCTCGACGATGCCGAGGTCGGCATCTTCTGCTACGGCGGAACCACGCGCAGCGTCATGGCCGCCGTCGATGACGCCCGCGCCCAGGGCCTGAAGGCCGGCATGTTCCGCCCGGTCACGGTCTGGCCGTTCCCGGACCAGCCGCTGCAGAAGGAAATGGCGCACGTCCGGCGCTGGCTGGTTGTCGAGCACAATGGCGGCCAGCTGCTTCAGGAAGTGCGGCGGGTCGCCGGCGGCTGCTGTGCCGTCAGCTTCCTCGGCCGCCTGAACGGGACGGTCATCACCCCGGATGAAGTCAGCGAAGCGCTCAGGAGGACCATGACATGCCCAGCCGGCTGATTGAAAGGCACATGCGGACCGAATACCTGCCGCACATCTGGTGCCCGGGCTGCGGCCACGGCATCCTGATGCGCGACCTGGTGCAGGCGATCGACAACCTCGGGCTCGACCCGGACAAGGTCTGCATCGTCTCCGGCATCGGCTGCTCGTCGCGTGCCGCCAGCTATCTCGACTTCAACACGATTCACACCACGCACGGGCGGGCCATTGCCTTCGCGACCGGCATCAAGCTGGCGAAGCCCGAGCTGGAGGTAATCGTGATCACCGGCGACGGCGACGCGGCCGCCATCGGCGGCAACCACCTGATCCACGCGGCCCGGCGCAACATCGGCCTGACCGTGCTCGTGTTCAACAACAATACCTACGGCATGACCGGCGGCCAGTACTCGCCGACGACGCCGCAGGGCGGCTTCGGCACGACGGCGCCCTATGGCACCATCGAGCGCCCCTTCGACATCACCACCCTGGCAATTGGTGCAGGCGCATCCTATGTCGCCCGCGGCACCGCCTACCACACGGCGCAGACGATCAGCCTGATCGAGCAGGGCATCCGCCACAAGGGCTTTTCCCTGATCGACTGCTATAGTGTCTGCCCGACCTACTACGGGCGCAAGAACCGCAAGGGTGACGCGATCAGCATGCTCAAGGCCCAGAAGGCCTGCGGCGTCACGCCGGAAGCGGCCTCGCGGCTGCCCCGGGAGCAGATGAAGGACAAGTTCATCGTCGGCGTGCTCTACCACGACAACTATCCGGAGTATACCGCCGAATACCAGAAGATCATCGACCAGCAGTACCATTGAGCATCAGTGGTCGATGGCCGGGCGGTCCAAAAGACGCCGCCGGGCCGAGGAAAGGGCAGACCAGGGCCGGACCGGCGCGCGAGCACCGGCCGGCAGGGAAATAGCGGAGGGGGCAGACACCATGACAAAGGCAGAACGCAAGACAGAGCGCAAGACAGACCGGACCTACGAGATGCGGCTCTGCGGCTCGGGCGGACAGGGCGTGATCCTGGCCAGCATCATCCTGGCCGAGGCGGCCGTGATCAACGGCTCGCATACCGTTCAGTCCCAGGCCTACGGCCCGGAGGCGCGCGGCGGCCTCTGCAAGGCCGAGGTGATCATCAGCCATGACGACATCCGCTTCCCCAAGGTCGTCCGCCCCAACTTCCTGCTGGCCCTCACCCAGGAGTCGCTTGACTGCTATGCCCGCAACCTGGCGGATGACTGTGTCATCCTCGCCGATGACAGCCTGACCATCCCGGCGGACGCACCGCGCGCCCGGATCATCCAGGCGCCGATCATCGCCACCGCCACCCGCAAGGTGGGCAGCGCCAGGTGCTCGAACATCGTCGCCCTCGGTGCGATCAACGCCGCGCTCCAGCTGTTTTCGGACGAAATCCTGGAGCAGGCGGTGAAGATGCATATTCCGGCCGGAACCGAGACGGTGAACCTGAATGCTCTTCACGAAGGCGAAAAACTGATTTATCATGATAAGGACTGATCGGTCCCGGCGGATGCCTGGCGGCCGGTCCTGACCGCCGCGGCCCGGCAGCACCTGCCGGCGCCGCCATCATCCGGGGGCAGGCATGAAGATTCACGAATACCAGGCCAAGGCCATTCTGGCTCGACAGGGCGTACCGGTCCAGCCGGGCGTCCTTGTCGATGACCCGGCCGGCATCGAGTCGGCCCTGTCCGTCTTCGGGCCGGCCGATTCCGAGAACACCCTCTATATCGTCAAGGCCCAGATCCATTCCGGCGGCCGCGGCAAGGCCGGCGGCGTCAAGCTGGCGCGCAGCCGGGAGGCCGCGGTACAGCTGGCCCGGGCGATGCTCGGCAGCCGCATCGTGACACGCCAGAACGGCCCGGACGGGCAGATCGTCCGCAAGGTCCTGGTGGCCGAGGGCGTGCCGATTCTCAAGGAATACTACCTGTCGCTGGTCAATGACCCGGAGTCGATGCAGATTCTGCTGATCGCCTCGGCCGGCGGCGGCACGGAGATCGAGGAGCTGGCGCGGGACAACCCGCAGGCCATCCTGCGGCTGCCAATCAGCCCGGAAATCGGCCTGCGCGACTACCAGGCGCGCGAGGCCGCCCGACGGCTCGGCATCGACCGCGCGCTGCAGGGTGCCTTCATCGACATCGTGCGCCGTCTCTACCGCATTGTCTGCGACACGGATGCCACCCTGCTGGAGATCAACCCGCTGGTCGACACCGGCGACGGCCGCCTGGTCGCGGTTGACGCCAAGATGGACTTCGACGCCAACGCCCTCTATCGCCATCCGGACATTGCCGCGCTGCGCGACCCGGACGAAGAGGACCCGAAGGAGGTCGAGGCCTCGAAGTACAGCCTGAGCTATGTCGCCCTCAAGGGCAGCATCGGCTGCATGGTCAACGGCGCCGGACTGGCCATGGCCACGATGGACATGATCCATGCCTGCGGCGGCGAGCCGGCCAACTTCCTTGACGTGGGCGGCGGCACGACCGCCGACAAGGTGGCCGGGGCGCTGCGCATCCTGCTGTCCGACCCGCAGGTCAAGGTCATCCTCGTGAACATCTTCGGCGGCATTGCCCGCTGCGACATTATCGCCAGCGGCATCCTCGAGGCGACGCGCAGCGTCAGCCTCGACCGGCCGATGGTCGTGCGCCTGGCCGGAACCAACGCCGAAGCCGGCCTGCGCCTGCTTCAGGAATCCGGACTCGACATCATCACGGCCGATTCCCTGGCCGATGCCGCCGCCAAGAGCCTCGCGGCCGCCAGCCGGGGCTGATAGGAGACTGCCATGTCCATTCTCGTCAACAGCCAGACCCGAGTCATCGTCCAGGGCATCACCGGCGCCCAGGGCCGCTTCCATACCGAACAGATGCTGCAGTACGGAACCCGCATCGTCGGCGGCGTGACGCCCGGCAAAGGCGGCAGCACCTGCCTCGACGTGCCGGTGTTCGACACCGCCGCAGCTGCCGTCGAGGCCACCGGCGCCGACACCTCGGTCATCTTCGTGCCGCCGGCCTACGCCGCCGACGCCATCTACGAGGCGGCCGATGCCGGCATCGGCCTGATCGTCTGCATCACGGAGGGCATCCCGATCGCCGACATGATGCAGGTCAAGCGCTGGCTGGCCGGGCGGCCAGCACGCCTGATCGGCCCCAACTGCCCCGGGCTGATCACGCCCGGCGCCTGCAAGGTCGGCATCCTGCCGGGATCAATCCACCAGCCGGGCCACATCGGCGTGGTCTCGCGCTCGGGCACCCTGACCTACGAGGCCGTGGCCCAGCTGTCGGCGCTCGGGCTCGGCCAGTCGACCGCGGTCGGCATCGGCGGCGATCCGGCCAAGGGCTCCGACTTCATGGACATCCTCGAGCTGTTTGCGGCTGACCCCGAAACGTACGGCATCGTCCTGATCGGCGAAATCGGCGGCCAGGGCGAGGAGCGCGCCGCCCGGTGGATCCAGTCGAACCTGAAGAAGCCGGTCGCCGCCTATGTGGCCGGCCAGAGCGCGCCGCCCGGCCGGCGAATGGGCCACGCGGGCGCGATCATCTCCGGCGGCCGCGGGGGCGCCGCGGACAAGATCAAGGCGCTGCAGGACTGCGGCATCGCCGTCGCCCTGACGCCGGACCGGATCGGTGAAACCATGGCCGAGACGCTTCGCCAGGCCGGCATCCTCGAGCGCTGCCGCACGTGAAGGCACTCGGCCTGCTGATCAAACCGGCATCCGGCAGCTGCCAGATGCGCTGCCGCTACTGCTTCTATGAGAACGTTTCGGAATCGCGTGCGACCGCCAACTACGGCCTGATGTCGCTGGCAACGCTGGAGCGGCTGGTTGACCAGGCCATCCGCGAGACGACCGGCCAGCTCACCTTCTCGTTCCAGGGCGGCGAGCCGACCCTGGTTGGCCTTGACTTCTACCGCGAACTGGTCCGGCTGCAGGCGCACTACCGCGAGCTTTACGGCCGCAAGGGGCTGGAGATCCGCAACACGCTCCAGACCAATGGCCTGCTGCTCGATGACGAATGGGCCGCCTTCCTGGCGGAGAACCGGTTCCTCGTCGGCCTGTCGCTCGATGGCGACAAGGACATCCACGACAGCAACCGCATGGACGCCGCCGGCCGCGGCACGTACAGCCGGACGCTGAAGGCAGCCCGTCTGCTCGAACGGCACCG
>CAYOHO010000163.1:0-5492 GCA_964403755.1 uncultured Oscillospiraceae bacterium | reverse complement strand
TGGCATCCTCGCCGATGACATCGGCGGCCAGGATGACCGGGCGCCCGAGCAGCTCGCCGAGGCGGTCGGCGACCGGCTTCATGGAGAACTTGGCTTCCGGACCGCTCTTCGGCCGGCCGAGATGAGAAACAAGGATGATCTTCGCGCCCTGGTCGATGAGGAGGCGGATGGTGGGCAGCGCGCCCTGGATCCGCTTGTCGTCGGTGATCGCACCGGTCTTCTTGTCGAGGGGGACGTTGAAGTCGACGCGGACGATCACACGCTTCCCCTTCACCGCGATATCTTCAACGGTCTTTTTCATCATCATGGCCATGGCAGTCACGCTCCTGTTCTCTTTACGATGGATTCGGCGGGTGCTGGTCTGGGTTCGGGGCTTATGATACGGGCTTGTCATTCATGATTCGTCAGGCAGCTTCTGGTCCGGGTCCGGCGGTGCCGGCTGCGGGCCGGCAGCGAAGGGCCGCGCGGATGGTTTCCCGGGCCTGCCGCAGCAGGCGTCCGCGGGCTGGTGCCCGGCATCGCGCCACTTCTTATTTTAGCCGCAACCGCCGGTCAAATCAATGTGCGTGCCGGAAGCCGCCGAAAATCGGCGGTTCGCGGTGTTCCGGCGGTCCTGCCGGCTCCGGTTTCCGGCGAACCGACAGGATCAGGGCCCCCGGAGAGGCGCACACCAGAGGCGAAGCCGGTCTGCATATGGTAAAATGGGAGCAGTTGGCATCGGACAGCCTGAGCCGGTCCGGATCCATCTGACAACATGTCGCCCGACAAGGCCTGGAGGTACCCGGATGCTGTCCGTCCTGATCCCCTTCTACAACGAGGAAAAGCAGATCCCCCTGACGCTTGCCACGGTCATCCCGATCCTCGAGTCCGTCGACCCCGGCTTCGAGCTTGTTCTGGTCGACGACGGCTCCCGCGACCGCACCTACGCGCTCATCGCCGAGGCAGCCGCGCGCGACCCGCGCATCGTCGGCCTCCGCTTCTCGCGCAACTTCGGCAAGGAGGCGGCGATCCGCGCCGCGCTCGACTACGCCCATGGCGACGCCGTCATCCTCATGGACGGCGACCTCCAGCACCCGCCGGAGAAGATCCCGGAAATGGTCCGGCTGTGGCGCGACGAGCACTTCGACGTTGTCGAGGGCGTCAAGACCAGCCGCGGCAAGGAATCGCTGCTGAGTCGCCTGAATGCCGCCGTCTTCTACGGCCTGTTCCTCCGCTTCTGCGGCTATGACCTGCGCAACGCCTCCGACTTCAAGCTCCTCGACCGCCGCGTCGTCGACGAATGGCGCCGCCTCGGCGAGCATGGCACGTTCTTCCGCGGCCTCTCGGCCTGGCTTGGCTTCCGGCGCACAACCTTCAGCTTCGAAGTCGCCGAGCGCGCCGCCGGCGGCAGCAAGTGGTCGCTGTTCCGCCTCATCGGCCTCAGCGTCAACGCCATCACCGGCTTCTCCGCGATGCCGCTGCAGCTCATCACCTTCCTCGGGCTGGCGCTGCTGCTCGGCTCGGTAGTCCTCGCCTTCCACACCGTGGTCGTCTGGCTCGCCGGCCAGGCCGCCGGCGGCATCACGACCGTGATCCTCCTGCAGCTCCTGATCGGCGGCAGCATCATGATCAGCCTTGGCCTGATCGGCCTCTACATCGCGCGCATCTTCGAGGAAGTCAAGGGCCGTCCGCCCTATATCGTCGCCGAAACGACACAGGAACCAGCCACCCGCCGCAGCGCGGCCGGCGCCGCAGCCACGGCGGAACCCCGGACCGGGCCGACGCCGCATGCATGATCGCCCTGCTCTTTCTCGCCCTGTCGTTCCTGGCCGGCTGGCTGGTCTGGCGCCGGCTCGCCGGCGACCCGGCTGAGCTTACCGGCGCCCTCGGCCTGGCCGTGCCGGCTGCGGCGCTGCTGGCGCCCTGGCTGACGGCCGCGGCCGCGCTCACCCTGGGGCTGCTCATCGTCACCGTCGCCGTCTTCATCCTGGCCTCGCTCGCCAATGCCGTCCTGCCGGCCTCCGTCTATCCGCTCCTCCCGGCTAACCTGGCCGTTTTCCTGGCCGTGCCGCTGCTGGCCTGGCTCGATAGCCGCAGCCGCCGGAACCCGTCGCCCGGCATCCGGAACGAGGCGCTGTCCGCTCAAGGCCGGCTGCCCGATCCCCAAGGGCGGCCGCTTAACCCGCCAGGCGGGCTGCCCGCCCGCCCGGCCCCGCGCACCTTCCTGCGCACCTTCCTGCGCGCCCAGTGGCCGTTCCTGCTTGCCCTGCTCGCCTTTGCCGTCTTTGCCGCCTGGCTCGACTTCTCCTCGTTCAGCCGCAGCGGCAGCACGGTCTCGGCCGGCTCGTCCGTCTTCAGCGACTTCTCGACCCACACCGCGCTGGTCTCCAGCTTCGCCAAGGGCCGCAACTTCCCGGTCGGCTACCCGCACTTCGCCAACGACGGCATCGCCTACCACTTTCTCTTCTTCTTCCTTTGCGGCAACCTCCTCTACCTCGGGCTGCCGATCGACCTCGCCATCAACCTGCCGTCGATCCTGACCTTCGTCGCCTTCTGCGTGCTGCTCGGGCTGCTGGCCGTGGCCATCACCCGCCTGCGCGCCGCCTTCTTCCTGGCGCCGTACCTCATGGTCTTCCGCAGCTCGTTCGCTTTCCTGACCCGGCTGCGCGACCTGTTCCAGCAGCCGGGAGCCACGCTGTCCAGCGTGCTGAAAGCCGTGCTGGAGACCCGCACCTTCATCGGTGACACGCCGCGCGACAGCTGGGGCCTCTGGGGACTCAACGTCTATGCCAACCAGCGCCACCTGGCCTTCGGCATCAGTGCGCTGCTGGTCATGCTTTTCCTGTTCCTCCCCTTCCTCCTGCCGCCCGGCCGGAGCCTGGCGGCCAGCGACCCGCGCCGGCTGCGGCCGGACTCGCCGGCTGACCGGCGGCGGCTTGCCGCGGCCCTGGTCGTCGCCGCTCTCCTGCCCTATTTCCACGGCTCGGCCCTGATTGCGCTGCTGCTGGTCCTGGCCGGCCTGATGCCGTTCTCGCGCGCCCGGCTCGCCCACGTCAGCGTGGCCGCCGTGGCTGTCGCCTCGGCCTTCCTCCAGGGGCGCCTGTTCCGCAGCGGCGGCCTGCCGCTGGCACCGCAGCTCTACTTCGGCTTCATCGCCGAGAACCGCACGCCCCTCGGCATCCTCGCCTACCTTTACGAAATGAGCGGCCTGCTGCTGCTGCTCGCCGTGCTTGCCGCGCTTCTCCTGCCGCGGACCCGCCGCCTGCTGCCGGCCTTTCTCCTGCCCCTGGCGTTCGGCCTCACCGTATCGCTGACGCCGGACGTCACCGTCAACCACAAGTACCTGATGATCACCTTCGGGCTGCTTGGCTGCCTGGTGACCGGGCTGCTCGGCTGGCTCTGGCGCCGCCCCGGCCGCCTGCGCGCCGGGCGTCGGGTTCTGGCGGTGATCCTCCTGCTGGTCCTCAGCCTGACCGGCTGGATGGAGCTGATCGTCTTCCGCAACCTCAACGAGATCCGCGTCAGCGCCGTGCTTGACTCGCCGCTGGTGACCTTCGTCGAAAAGTCGACCCCGCCGCGGTCCGTCTTTGTCACAGGCCCCCTGAGCTACCATGCGCTCTTCTTCACGGGCCGGCAGGTCTACTTCGGACATGCCTACTATGCCTGGTCGGCCGGACACGATACCTTCGCCCGCGAAGCCAGGGTCAAGGCCTTCCTGGCCGCTGTCGATGACGATCCGGCTGCCGCCGCACGCTTCATCGCCACCGAGAAGGTCGACTACCTGATGATCGACAACGAGCTGCGCCAGCATCCGGAATATACCGTCAACGAGGCCTTCTTCCGCCAGAACTTCCTCGAGGTCGCCTGGTTCCCCGCCCTGGGCGACCTGCGGATCTTCGACCTGCACCAGCCGGCCGGAGCGCTCGGCTGAAGCGGCTGCCGGAGGCCGGCTGGACATGACGCACCGGGCGGCCGGAGGCTAGCAAGAAATGGAGCACGATCATGACACCCTTTTCGACTGAAAGCGAGCGCGCCGGCGAGCGCATCCGCGACCTGGCCGCGGCCGGCAGCTGCGACCTGCACCTGCACACGCGCTTTTCCGACGGCAGCGATTCGCCGGCCGGCCTGGTCGACCGTGCGCTGGCAGCCGGCCTGCGAGCCTTCGCCATCACCGACCACGACACGCTGGCCGGCATCATCCCTGCCCAGGAGGCGCTCGAGGCCCGGGCAGCCGAACAGGACGAGGCGCGGCTGCCCGTGCTGGTCCCGGGTGTCGAGCTTTCGGTCGATGACGGCCGCGAGCTGCACCTGCTCGGCTATTTCCCGTTCGGCGGCGAAGAGGCCCTGGAGCCCTTCCTGTCTGAACAGCGCCACCGGCGCAGCGCCCGCAATGCCGCCCTGCTCGACCATCTCGCCAGCCTTGGCTACCCGATCGACCCTGCCGCCTTCGCCGCCTCCGGCGAGGACGTGCTCGGCCGCATGCAGGTGGCGCTCCAGCTGGTCGCCCGCGGTTATTTCGCCAGCGTATCCGAAGCGTTCGACCAGCTGCTCGCCGAGGGCAAGCCCGGCTACATGGAACGTCCGCGCCCGGCCATCGGCGAGGCAATCGCCGCCATCCGCGCGGCCGGCGGCGCCACTGTTCTGGCCCATCCGGCCCTCTATGGCTGGTGCACGGAGGCGCCATTCATCGAGCCGGAACTGATCGCCCGTCTCCAGCGCTACCGGGCCCTCGGCCTGCAGGGCGTCGAGGCCTTCCACGGCGAAGCCGCGCCGGAACAGCACGCCCAGGTCGAAGCGGCCGCCCGCGTCTGCGGCCTGATCGCCACCTGCGGCAGCGACGACCACGGTGCGCACAAGGCGCATGCCCATCTCTACACGCGCGGCCAGTGCTTCGGAACGCCCGGGATCGTCGTCGTGACCGCCGCACTGATCCGCGGCCAGACCCCGTCCGGTGAACCCGGCCTGCTGATGAACCGTCGCGCCGGCCTGCGCAGCTCCGTCGGGCTCTGGGAGTACCCGGGCGGCAAGGTCGAGCCCGGCGAAGCGCCGGAAGCCTGCCTCGAGCGCGAGCTGCACGAGGAACTTGGCGTCCGCTCGCTGATCGGCCCGCTGACGGTCGCCCTGCACCACGACTACGGTCCGGTGCGGGTCGTGCTGCTCTGCTACGAGGCGGAACTGCTCGACGAGCCGATCCTCGATCCGCGCATCCATGACGACATGCGCTTCCTGACGCTTCCGGAAACCCGGGAGATCGGCATCCTGCCAGCCGACCTGCATGTGGTCGCCCGGCTTGGCCAGCTGGATGAGGCGCGGCGGCAGCAGGCGGAAGCCGAGGCCACCCGCCAGGCCCAGGCCGAGTTCGTCGCCGACCGGATCCGGCGCGGATTCAAGACGCCGCCGGGCTGACAAAGCCCGGGCGCCTGGTTCCAGAGGCCGGACAGCCGGCAGCCATCTCAGTAATCGGGTAGGACCCCGGCCCTTAGTGGGCCGGGGGACCTCCCACAGCACCGTAC
>CAYOHO010000162.1:0-5493 GCA_964403755.1 uncultured Oscillospiraceae bacterium | reverse complement strand
CGACATCCCGGTCCTCTATGCCGCCGAGAATGCAACCCGCATCCTCAAGACCGGCATGACCGCAACCGTTGATTTCGAACGCGGCACGATCACCTGAACCCTGTCCTCTGCAGACCCAGAGGGACGGCGGCGCCGGCCAGACCAGGCCAGGCATTGCCGTCCCTTTTTCGTGGCGCAGCGCAGGCTAGCGGTTCTGGCCGGACGGCAGGCCGGGCTTCTCATCTCTCAGGCGGCGGCAGACGGCACGCTCCAGCGCTTGCAGACTGGCATCGGGAAGGGGAAGCGGCATGAAGCCGTTGGCAATGGCAGCTGCGACGTTGAGGGCCTCCGGCAGATAGTTCTGGATCAGCCGCTCGGCCTCGCGCGGCGTGCGCAGCTGGATGGCGGCACCCAGCGGCGGCATGAGCTGCTCGGATAGGGCCATGATGAGGCTGGCCGGGATTTCCAGGCTGCTGCAGATCTGGCCAAGCTTGGCGAGGCTGATGTTGTTCTGGCCGTTCTCGATGTTGCTGATGTAGGAGACACTCATGCCGGAGCGGGCTGCCAGACCGAGCTGGGTTAGCCTTCTGGCCTCGCGGGCCCGCTTGATCATGATACCGGCGGCCATGGGCATCAGGGCGGCATCATAGGAAAACTTTTGCGTCTGCTTGTTGGCATTTATACTGCACATGTTGCATTCCTTTCGCATGTGATACGTGACGTCGTCCCAGGATGCCTGTTGGTGCGGGCGGACAGGAGGGGGCGGGCGCGGTGCGGAAAGGAGATGTTACAAATAGATACAATTTCATTATAATGAATTTGCGATCTTTGGAAATATGATATATTCGAAATCAGCACACTTCGGCCAGCGGCCGGCGCCTGCCGGCGAGCGCCAGACCGGCCGGATGGAATGGAAGCGAAAATGGGCGTATGATCAAGCCAGCGGCCGTGGTGCGCGAAGCAGCGGCTGCTGACAGCCTCAGGCACATCCAGGAGGAATTGACCATGAGTGAACCAGACGCCGAATCAGTCACCTGCACCTTGCCCCCCGCCGATGAGAACAGCGAACGGGCTGTCCTGATCGGCATTTACACAGGCACCGAAGGCGACAGCCAGGCCGAGGCCGAGGCATCGCTGGCCGAGCTGGGCAGCCTGGCCGAGGCGGCCGGCGCCAGCGTGGTCCTGCAGGCCTTGCAGAAGCGGGCCCGGCCGGAGGCTGCCACCCTGGCCGGGAGCGGCAAGCTTGAGGAACTGCGCACGGCAGCCCTGGAGCGCGACGCCACGCTGCTGATCTTCGACAATGAGCTTTCCGGCTCCCAGATCCGCAATATCGAAAAGCTGACCGGGATGAAGGTGATCGACCGGACACTGCTCATCCTTGATATCTTTGCCCGGCGGGCCCAGAGCCGGGAGGGCCGGCTGCAGGTCGAGCTGGCCCAGCAGACGGACCGCCTCAGCCGCCTGACCGGCATGGGCCTGGCATTGAGCCGGCTGGGCGGCGGCATCGGCACCCGCGGACCCGGCGAGACCCAACTGGAAAGCGACCGCCGGCACATCCTGCGCCGCATCCGCGTCCTGCGGCAGGAGCTTGACCGCATCTCGGACCGACGCGACCGCACCCGCGAGCGCCGTCGCAGTGAATCGATCCGCAGCGTTGCCATCGTCGGCTACACGAATGCCGGCAAGTCCACCCTGATGAACCGGCTCTGCGACAGTGATGTCCTGGTCATGGACCAGGTCTTTGCGACACTCGACCCGACCGCGCGCAAGATCCGCCTGCCTGACCAGCAGGTCGTGCTTGCGGTTGACACGGTCGGCTTCATCCGCCGCCTGCCGCACGGACTGGTCGATGCCTTCCGGGCCACGCTTGAGGAAGTGACGGAATGCGACATCATCGTCCAGGTCATCGACGTCTCGGATCCTGACGCCGAGCAGCACCTGTCCGTGGTCGAGAACATCCTGACCGAGCTGTCAGCTGCGGAAAAGCCGCGCATCCTCGTCCTGAACAAGCTTGACCAGGTGACGGGCGGGCCGGATCCGTCGCTTGTGGCTAAATTCAACCAGATCCGCGGCCGGCCGGCGGAGCGGACAGTTGCGATCAGCGCCCTGAGCGGTGCCGGGCTGGACAGCCTGCTGACGGCCATTTCCGAACTGACGCGCGGCCGGCCGGTGGCCGTGCAGCTGCTCCTGCCGTTCGCGGAAACCGCCTGGGTTGACTATATCCGGCGCTTCGGCCGGATCATGAGCCTGCAGCATGAGGCCGACGGCATCCATATCGCCGCCGAGATCGATCCGGCCCGGCTCGGACCGCTGCAGCGCTTCCTCCGCCTTGCATAACGATTCCCGAACCGTTAGAATATTTGATGATCAAATATTCTGTACCAATCCCGGCCGGCAGCGCCATGGCCGGCCGGGGAGGGTCCGGACGAGGGCAACGCATGAACGAGTACGACAGCATCATCAATGATCTGCTGCTGGATATCTTTGACAAGATTCTGGTGACAGAGGAGCGGGCCCTGCGCAAGGGCAGCTTCAGCGACCTTTCCGTCGCCGAGATGCACACGCTGGAGGGCATAGGCCTTTATGATACCCGGACCATGAGCGAGACAGCGGCGAGCCTTGGCATCACGACGGGAACCCTGACGGTTGCCGTCGACCGCCTGGTGCGCAAGGGCTATGTTGAGCGTCAGCGCGACACCAGCGACCGCCGGGTCGTCCGGATCCGCCTGACCCGCAAGGGCAAGCTGGCGTTCCGCATGCACAACAAGTTCCACAAGCTGCTCGTTGACCGCATCGTCGAACCGCTGGACGAGCCCGGCCGGCAGATGCTGATGCGCCTGCTCACGCAGGTTTCCGGCTTCGTTGGCGACCAGTACCAGCGTTACAACGCTGCACCGCGCGGAGGCAAGGACCATGACAGTGAACCGGACGGAAATTGAACAGCAGGTCAGCGCCGCCGTCGCCACCGTAGCCGGCGTCGGGACCGAATCCGTGGAGGCAGGTTCAGACCTTGTGGCTGACCTGAGCCTGGATTCGCTCGCCATGTACGAGCTGGTCATCGATCTCGAGGAGCGCTACGGACTCCGCATCAGCGATGAGGATCTCGACCGGATCCACACCGTATCCGACATTGTCGATTATATCGACCGCAGCATCGACGCCTGATGGCCACCCGCCGCGGCACTGCCGCGGCGCCTGCCGTGCCGCCGGACCGGCGGCTCGTGCGGCGCTCCTGCACAAAAAATCACCGAGGTGGCTTCATGCAGACTGTCCAGGGAACCTTCTTCTATCCTGTCAAGACTTTCGCAACCCTCAGGGACATGCTCGTTGAGAGCGAACGCCGCTTTGGCGGGCAGGATGCATTCCGCTTCCGCCTGGAGCCGGGCCAGGAACCGGTCACGCGCACCTTCAGCCAGTTCAATGCCGACTGGCGGGCCCTGGGCTCGGCCCTGACCGGGCTCGGTCTTGGCGGCAGCCGCATCGCTGTCATCGGCGAAAACTCCTATTTCTGGTCGGTTGTGCATACGGCAGTCCTCAATGGCGTCGGCGTCAGCGTCCCGCTCGACCGTCTGCTGCCCGGGGACGAGATCATCGCCCTGCTCGAGCGCGGCGAGGTCAGCGCCGTCTTCTACGATGCCGCCTTCCAGGGCATCATGGACCAGGCCATCGCCCGGCTGCCCGGCCAGATACGCCTGCTCTGCTGCCTGCGCCCCGACCGGATCAAGCCATCCGCCGGCGTCACCTTTGCCCCGGTCCCCGAGCAGCCGGACGTCCTGCGCAGCGCGGGAACCGGCAAGCCGCTGACGGTGCGCCTTGAGGATCTGCTGGCTCTGGGCCGCCGCCGCCGGGAGTCTGGTGACCGCACCTACGACCAGGTTGTGATCGATCCGGACGCCCTGGCCTCGCTGCTGTTCACCTCCGGAACCACCAGCGTCTCCAAGGCGGTCATGCTCAGCCATGGCAACATCTGCGCCGACATTGCGGGCGTTGCCGGCATGGTCAGGATCCGCCCGCGGACCCGCATGCTTTCGATCCTGCCGCTGCACCACACGTTTGAGAACACCTGCGGCCTCTTCATGAGCCTGGCCTACGGCTGCGAGGTCGTCATCTGCGACGGCCTGCGCTACATCCAGAAGAACCTGCAGGAATACAGCATCGACATGATCATCGGCGTGCCGGCTGTCTTTGAGAACTTCTACCGCAAGGTCCAG
Organism: uncultured Oscillospiraceae bacterium; assembly: GCA_964403755.1. Taxonomy (GTDB): domain Bacteria; phylum Bacillota; class Clostridia; order Saccharofermentanales; family UBA5734; genus JAXGXQ01. The sequence goes on along the minus strand of CAYOHO010000162.1, from coordinate 1,303 downwards.
GACACGCTCCGGAAAACCGGGAAGGAGAAGCTGGTCAGCCGCATGATCGTCCTGACCAGAGGCCTGCGCGCTTTGGGGATCGATGTGCGCCGCAAGGTCTTCAAGGATATCCATGCCGCCTTCGGCGGCCGTCTGGCTCTCGGCATCTGCGGCGCCGCCCCGGTCAAGCCGGAGATCATCCGCTTCTTCGACGACATCGGCCTGCGCATCCTCCAGGGATACGGGCTGACCGAGACATCGCCGGTTGCGGCCGGCTGCAACGACTACATTTTCGTTGCCGGCACCGTCGGCCGGCCGGTCGGCGGCGTTGAAGTGGCCATCGACACGGATGTGCCGGGCGAGCCAGGTGAAATCCTGGTGCGCGGCCCGATTGTCATGAAGGGCTACTACAAGGATCCCGAGGCGACGGCCGCGGCGATCAGCGCCGACGGCTGGTTCCATACCGGCGATGTCGGCACCATCAACCCGAAAAACAGCTGCCTCACGATCACCGGGCGCCTGAAGTCAATGATCGTGCTGGGGAACGGCAAGAAGGTCTTCCCCGAGGAGATCGAGTTCCTGATCAACCAGAGCCCGCTTGTGCGCGAGTCCCTGGTCTGGGGCGAGCACGATCCGAGCGGCGAGGTCATTGTCGCCGCCAAGGTGGTCATCGATCCGGAGCGCATGCAGGCGGAGGGCATTCCCGCCCAGGATGAGGCGGCGCTGAAGCGCCAGCTCGACCAGCTGATGGCCGACATCAATTCGCGCCTGCCGTCGTTCAAGTCAGTCCGCCACTATGTCTACAGCTTCAGCGACATGGTGAAGACGACCAGCCTCAAGATCCGCCGGCAGGTTGAGATCTCCGGCATCCACGAACTGCTGGAGCGCCAGAAGCTGCGCCTGCGCGAGCTGACCGGACGCAACATTGACACGTACAGCGGTGGAACAGCCGGCCTGGCATCCGAAAAGACCACGCCGGCTGGCGGTTCCCAGACAGGCGAAAAGGCCGCAGCTGAGCCGGATGGACCGCACCCTGCCGGCAGCGGCGCCGACAGCGGTGCCGACAGCGGTGCCGGAAGCGATACGGGAAGCAAAGCCGCCGGAAGCAGCACCGACAGCAATGGCAGCGGACAGGATGCCAGAACCTGATGGCGGACCGGATATTTGTCTTCCTGATCAATCCTGAAGCCGGCCGGCGTCTGGGGCGACACCTGGCCGAGCAGATCAGCGCTGTTTTTGAGGCCCACGGGCTTGGCCAGTCCTGCCGCATCGAGCTGACCCGGGCCAGCGGCCATGCCAGCGAACTAGCGAAGGCCATGGGCGA
>CAYOHO010000161.1:0-5501 GCA_964403755.1 uncultured Oscillospiraceae bacterium | reverse complement strand
CGTGCGCTGGCGCTCGGCCTCGAGGTGCTCCCAGACCGGCTTGAGGACCTCGCAGTCGATCAGGCCGATCGACTTGACCTTGTTGTCGACCTCGGCGCGGTGGCCGCACTCGTCCGGCGCCTCGATGTGGACGAAGACGTAGTCCTGGCCGCGGCGGAACTCGTCGATCGCTGCCTGGGCCTTGCCCCTGAAGTTGGTGTGGATGTTGCCGGTCGCACCCGGCACGATGACGACGTGCAGGCCGGCGCAGATGCCGAGGCCCTGGATCAGGTCGACGGCGGAGACGACGGAGCCCTTGATGCCGAAGGTGTCGGAGAGGTTGGGCAGCTCCGGCCGCTTGCCCTGGCCCCAGACCCAGAGCGAGTTGGCGGCGTTGAGGCCGCGGCGGGCGCGCGCCTTGCTGACCGGATGGTCCGGCAGAAGCTGGGCGCTCTTTTCCATGAGGGAAAGGATGCGTCCGGCGCCCTCACCGACCGGCAGGTAGGGCCCGACCTGCCGGGTGAGGATGTCATGCGGCGGAACCAGGCGCACGTCGAGCGGCCCGTTCTTCCAGATCATGCAGTGGCGGTAGCTCTTGCCGGGGTAGAAGCGGATCTCCTGGTCGGCCAGGCGGTCGTTGATCAGCTCGATCAGGCGCGCCGCCTCGTCGGTCAGGATCTCGTCCGAGGAATGGTCGATCATCGTGCGGTGGGCGTATACCGGGTCTTCGCTCAGCGTCACCAGATTGGCGCGGAAGACGACGTCCTCCGGGTCCATCTCGATGCTCATGCTGACCGCCTCGAGCGGCGAGCGGCCGGTGTAGTAGCGCTTCGGGTCGTAGCCCATGACCGCCATGTTGGCGGTGTCGCTGCCCGGCGCCAGGCCGGCGGGGATGGTGTTGACCAGGCCGCAGAGGCCTTCGCGGGCCAGACGGTCCATTTCGGGCTTGTCGGCCACCTGTAGCGGGGTCTGGCCGGAGAGTTCGGGGACAGGGAGGTCGGCCATGCCGTCTCCCAGGATGATGATATATTTCATGTCAATCCATTTCCTGACTGATCGTTTGCACGAATCGTATTCCGGCCGGCTGCCTGAGAAATGATCGCCCAGCCTGCCCGGCCTGTCTGCCTTGCTGCCTGAGAAGCGATCGCCCGGCCTGTCTGCCTTGCTGCCTGAGAAGCGATCGCCCGGCCTTTACGGCCTGGCTTCCCGGGCTGTTTACACCCGGCGGATGCGGCGCACGGTGAACCCGGCGTACGGTCCGTTGCCGGCAGGTGCGGCGGGAGCGGCAGCGGCCGGGGCGGCAGCGCCAACCTGGCGGATGCCGGTGATCTTCGGGGCGGGGGCGCCGGCGCCCTGCTCATCGGCCATGACGGCGGCAACGGCGGCTGTAAGCACGGCGACCAGCTGACGGTCATCCTCGGGGGCCAGCGTGCCGGCGGCAGCGGATCCCGCCGAAGTGGCGGCCAGGGTCTCGCTGGCGTCCGACCTGTCGGCATCACCGGCGCGGCGGGCACGGCTCAGGGCCACCATGGACACGAGCAGCGCGAGAATCGCGATACCCAGGGCGACGGTCGACAGCGTGGTGTCAGTGGATGCGGCATTCGTCAGCGCAAGAATCGTCAAAGCCTTCAGCATATGTCATGTCCTCCATACGGAATCCATTCTATCGGAACGCTTGAACGCTTGCAATCATTCCCCGGCGCCGCACCTGAACGAAAGCTGACTGGTTGGCCGGCCGCCGGCCCTGTCGCCAGCCGCTCAGTCGTCCCCGGCGCCGTCGTCCCCGCCGCGATCCTGGTCCGCCGCTGCGCAGACCACGCAGTTGCGCCCTTCGCGCTTGGCCTGGTAGAGCGCCTGGTCGGCGCGCCGGTACCACGCCCGGAAGGTCTCCAGCGGCAGCCGCTCGGCGACGCCGATGCTCACGGTCATGCCGCCGAACTGGGGATGGTCGACGCCCGCGATCGCCTGGCGGATCTTCTCGGCCGCCGTCGCCGCGCCCGCAAGCGAGGTCTGCGGCATGAGCACGAGAAACTCCTCGCCGCCCAGCCGCACGATCTGGTCGGCCTCCCGCACGGTGTCCTGCAGGACCTGGGCCAGCGCGCACAGCAGATCGTCGCCGACCGGGTGGCCCCAGGTGTCGTTGACCTGCTTGAAGCGGTCGATATCGATGACGGCCAGCGACAGCGGCCGGGTATCGGCGTCGGCGTGCCGCATCTCGATGCCGACGACCGACTCGAGGTAGTGCCGGTTGTAAAGCCCGGTCAGCCGGTCACGCACCGCCGTCCGGCGCAGCGCCTCCTCGATCAGGCGCTTCTCCGTCACGTCGCGGGCCACGGCATAGACCAGCCGGCCAGCCGCGCGCGAGTGCCATTCCAGATAGCGGTATTCGCCGTCCCTGGTCCGGTAGCGGTTGACGAAGCGATGCTGGTCGCGCTGGCCCTCCAGCTCCTGCATCGCGCGCAGGGTGTCGGCGAGGTCGTCCGGGTGGACAAAATCAAGATACTTGTGCTGCATCAGCTCGTCCGCGGAGTAGCCCAGGGTGCGGGTCCACGCCTGGTTGATCCGGATGAAGTTCGCCTCGTGATCGGCGATGCACATCAGGTCCGGCGACACCTCAAAGAAATGGGCCAGCTCATCGTCAGTCCGGCCCGGGGCAGCATCGCTGCGCGTCTGGTTGTCGGTATCGATCATGAAATCAACCCTTGCCTGTTGCCGATCGCGAAGCCGGCGGACCAGAAGCTGCCGTCGGCACAGCACCGCCCGGCAGGCTCCGGCGCCATCCATCCGTCCGGGCGCCGGCTTCGTCAGATCTCAGAATAATCTCGACCATTGTACTACAAGATCCGCACAATTGATCGTTCGCAATAAAAGTTCAGCCGACAATCACAAACCGCCTAGCCCTTCACCTGCGACGGGTGGTCGGCCACGGGCGCGAAGCCCTCACTGGCCGGGGCCTCCAGGTTCCCGGGCATCATGGTCCCGGGCGGCAGGTCGCCGTCCCACCGGCGCACGCAGTTGCGGCCGGCGCTCTTGGCCTGGTAAAGCGCGTAGTCGGTGCGCAGGAACCAGTCCTCGAACCGCTCGTGCGGCCGCTGCTCGGCGACGCCGAAGCTGGCCGTGATATGGCCGACGCGGGCGAACGGCTCCTGCTCCACCTTGGCGCGCAGGTTCTCGGCCAGGATCATGCCGCCGGCGGCCGGCGTACCCACGGCCAGGACGAGGAACTCCTCGCCGCCCCAGCGGAAGACCCGGTCTATCGTGCGCACGTTGCGGCGGATGATCTCGGCCAGGTGCTTCAGCGTCTCGTCGCCGACGGCGTGGCCATAGGTGTCATTGACGCGCTTGAAAAGGTCGATGTCGATCAGGATGAAGCAGATCGGCTTCTCCAGGCGGCTGGTGAGGCTGATGTACTCCGACAGCAGTTCATAGAGCTTGTTGCGGTTGAAGAGGCCAGTCAGCTTGTCGATATGCGCCATCGGCTCGAGCAGCAGGTTCTGCTTGCGCAGCTCCTCAAGCAGGCGCGAGTCGTCGAGCAGGATGAGCGTCGTCAGCCAGAAGACCGAGGTGATCGTGTAGGCCGCGAGGATGTAGATGTTGAGGCTCGCCGAGTCCATCGTCCGTCCGGTCACGCGCAGGGTGGTGAGCACGATCGCCACGCGCCCGACATATGAGGCCTCAGTGACCAGGATCGCCGCCGTGAACGCCGCCCGGATCGCCGGCAGCATGGTGGGGAAGAAGTGGCGCATATATAGGAAGAAGTCGGCGAACAGCACCGTGCAGGTCAGCACGATGGCAATCATGCACAGGAAGATGTTGTACTGCACCAGCGAGAACCAGACGACCGCCGCCATGGCGACCGCCAGATAGGCCCAGAAGCGCTTCGGCCAGTCCATCCCGTCGCCGAAGAACACGCGCGAGCCATAGTAGAGCAGGAAGTTGCCGAGCAGGAAGAAGAAGTTGCCCAGGACGAGGCTGGCAAAGAGGCTGCCGTTCGCCTGCAGCGAGAGCAGGAAGGCGCTGAGCATCGAGCTCGCGAACGCCCCGACAAAGACGAACATCGCCCGCTCGCGCCGGAACAGCGCCAGCATCAGGCAGGAGAGCAGGATGCCGCCCGCAACGACCATAAATAGCAGCGTGAAGACCGCAAAATCCATGCTCATTCCCTCCGGACAGAACCTTTTTTCGAAAAAATCGCCCGGCCGGCTGCTCGCACGCGCCGGCAGCCAGAAGGGCGCCGCGCGCCGCCTGACTGCCTCAACATGATCGCTGCTAAACCCATTATAACATCTCCCGGCATGCAATCGAATAAACCCGCCGCCGTACCATTTCGCCTTTTCCGCACCGGCGTTCTCGGGTATACTCGTGAAAGCCCCAGTGCCCGGCCGCAGCCGGCGGGTCCGGGGCCTTGCCTGCAAGGGAGGGACCTTTCCATGTCCGATGCCGCCACCCTGTCACACGAATTCTTTGCGGCCGCCGCCCCGGCGCGCCTGACCGTGTTCATCGGCGCCTACGGCAGCGGCAAGTCCGAGCTCGCCGTCAACTACGCGCTGGCCCTGCGCGAGAGCGGCCGCCCGGTCGTGATCGCCGACCTCGACATCATCAACCCGTTCTTCCGCTCGACCGATGCCCAGGCGCTGCTCGAGCGCCACGGGATCGAGCTGGTCAAGACGCTCTACGCCAACACCAACGTCGACGTCCCGGCCGTGCCGGCGACCGTCTTCGGCCTCTTCACCCGCAAGGACCGCTTCGCCGTGCTCGACATCGGCGGCGAGGACATGGGCGCCCGCATCCTCGGCTCCCTGCGCAACCATTTCCCCGACGAGCGCGGGCCCGACCGCGCCAGCATCTACATGGTGGTCAATGCCAACCGGCCCTTCACCGCGACCGCCGCGCAGGTCTGCGCCATCGCCGACGAGCTCATGGGCGCCGCCAACCTCCAGATCACCGGCCTCGTCAACAACACGAACCTGCTCGAGTACTCCGACGCCGCCATGCTGCTCGAGGCCGACGCCATGATCCGCGAGGCCTCGCGCCTCAGCGGCATCCCCCTGGCCTTCGCCGCCGCCCGCGACGAGCTTGTGCCGGCCGAGTGGGGCAGCCGCCTGCCCGACGGCCTGCCGCTCCTCCGCCTGCAGCGCTCGATCTTCTACCCGACCGAAGCCTGAGAACCAATCGCCCCCGCTTCCAAGAACCAATCGCCCCCACATCGGCGCAGCCGATTGCGAGTGTCGTCGCATTAGCTTGCCGCGCCAACGCAGCCGGTCATACAGCCTGACCACCCAAACCGTGAATGTCGTTATAAAACAGACCTGTTCAAATGTGGCGTCCGGCTACCACAATGCTCAAAATCAGACAAAAAACGCAAAACAAGGCCAATCGCTTTCCCAATCGAAAGCAAAATTGGCCCTGTTTATGCATCTGTCGCAGATTGAGCACAATTGCGATAAAAGTTGTTATATATTAAAATTATTAAATGTTTCATTGACCGAAATAATGTAAACTCAAATGAAACTCAAATAAAT
>CAYOHO010000160.1:0-5517 GCA_964403755.1 uncultured Oscillospiraceae bacterium | reverse complement strand
AGTAGTCGCGGGCGTCGTAGAGCGCCTGGGAGTGCGGCGGCGCGAAATGCGCCAGGCGCACGCGGGCGTCGATCGCATCCAGCAGGGCGCGGCCGGCGACGCTTTGCCCATCGAGCACAACCGGCTCGAATTCGCCGTCCGGCAGCAGCGGAATGCAGCCGTGATAGAGCAGATTGCCGTTGATGCGCTTGTACATGCTGCCCTGGGCATAGAGGAAGCGGACATGCCGCTGCAGCTTCTCGCTGTGGCGGAACGACGCGGACAGCGTCTTCATCAGCTCCTCCTCGCCGGGCGAGAGGGCCAGCGGGTCCTGCGGGTCGACCGTCGGGAAGTGCGTGTCGCGCAGGGCGTGCTCCTGGCTGCCGATCTGGATGGTCCCGTTCTGGAAATTGATGCGCTCGAACAGGAGCCGGTCTTCCATGCCGTATTCGGGGTGGGCCTTGATCAGCTGGCCCTCGATCTTGAACTGGATGATGGCCATCGCCTTGTGCATGCGGGCGGCCAGCTGGCTGTCGACGGGGTCGTACTTGTTCTCGTCGAGTGACTTCGGCTGGAAGATGGCGCAGGGGTCGTCTCCGTAGACCTGCGAGGCAAAGACGGACAGCGAGCGCAGGTTGATGCCGTAGCCGTCCTCGAGCACGTCGAAGGTGTTGTAGCCGATGCCGAGCCGGATGACGTTGGCGATGCAGGCCCGGTTGCCGGCGGCGGCGCCCATCCAGAGGATATCGTGGTTGCCCCACTGGATGTCGACGTCATGGAACTCGATCAGCGCGTTCATGACCGCATCGGCGCGCGGACCGCGGTCGAAGATGTCGCCGATGATATGCAGCTTGTCGATGGCCAGCTGCTGGATCAGGCAGCAGAGGCTGGTGATGAAGCCCGGCATCTGCCCGGTCGCAAGCAGCGACTGGATGGCCGAGTCATAGAACTGCGCCTTGCTTTCGGTGTCGACATGCATGAGCTCGTCAAGGATGGTGGCATAGCCGGTGGTCAGCTTCTTGCGCACCTGGTAGCGCGTGTACTTGGCAGACACGGTGCGCAGAACCTCGAGCAGCCGGTAGATGGTCACGCGGCACCAGTCGATCGAGTCTGGGCTTTCCAGGTCAAGCCGTGCCAGTTCCTCCTCGGGATAGTAGATGAGGTTGGACAGGGCGATGCGGCCCGCCTTGGGGACGCTCTTGTCGAACAGGTCGTCGATCTTGCGGCGGATGAAGCCGGACGCGCTGCGCAGCAGGTGGATGAACGCCTCGTGCTCGCCGTGCAGGTCGCTGAAGAAGAACTCGGTGCCCTTGGGCAGGCTCATGATGGCGCTGAGGCGCACGATCTCGGCCCCGGCCGCCTGGCTGGTGGGGAAGTCGCGGGCGAGCAGCTGCAGATAGTGACGGTCGAGCATATCGGCCTCCTGGATCTGGCACATGGTGCCGGGGGGTGCGGATGATGGAAAGCGGCGCGGGCGGCCGGCGGTTCCGGTGCAGGCGGCTGCCGCGGGATGCGGTGCGGATGGTTCTACTTGAAGGCCCGTTCGTACGGCTCGGGAACGGCAACGCTGACGCGCCTGTTCACAAGGTTCTGGCGCAGCGGCCAGTACGGGTTGCGCAGCAGTTCGCGGCCCAGGGCCACCAGGTCGGCGCGCTGGCTGGCCAGGATCTCCTCCACCTGGTCGAGCTGCGAGATCAGGCCGACGGCGATGGTCGGGACATGGCAGCTCTGGCGGACGGATTCGGCAAACTTCACCTGATAGCCCGGGAAAATCGGCATGGTGGCCGTGAGCAGACCGCCGCTGCTGATATGGAAGATGTCGGCCAGGTCCTTGACCGCGTCGACGATCCGAATGGTTTCAGCGATGTCGATGCCGCCCTCAAGGTAGTCGGAGGCGGACAGGCGGACGCCAAGCGGCTTTTCCGCCGGCCAGACGGACCGGACAGCCGCCAGGATCTCGCGCAGGAAGCGGACGCGGTTCGCGGTCGGGCCGCCGTATTCGTCATTGCGCCGGTTTGCGAGCGGCGAGAGGAATTCATGGATGAGGTAGCCATGGGCGGCATGGATCTCGATCAGGTCATAGCCGGCCTGGCCGGCCCGGCGGGCCGCTTCGGCGAAGGCGTCGATCACCCAGTCGATGTCGGCCGCCGTCATGGCCGCCGGCAGCCGGTACTCGTCACTGAAGGCCAGGGCGCTGGGTGCGATCGGCTGGTCCGCCTCCGATTCGCACTTGCGGCCGGCATGCGCCAGCTGGATGCCCATGGCGGCGCCGCCTGCGTGCACCAGCCTGACCAGCTCGGCCAGCCCGGGCAGCTGGGCGTCTTCCCAGATGCCGAGATCGTTGGTCGAGATGCGGCCATTCGGCGCGACGGCCGTGGCCTCCTGGATGACCAGGCCGGCGCCGCCGATTGATCGGGAGCCGTAGTGAACCTTGTGGAAGTCCATGACAAGGCCGGATTCGTCGCTGCTGTACATGCACATCGGCGGCATGACGATCCGGTTCTTCAGTTTCAGGCTCTTGACCTGGTATTCGCTGAAAGACACCATATGCCGATTCCGGACATTCGGCCGCGCTGGCCGTCACTGTCCGCTCCTTTCAGATCATTTTAGCCATTGCCGGAGATGGCGGCAAGGCGCTGACGGCTGCCGGCCTGCCCGGACCACGGGCGGACGCATCCGGAAGCCTGTTTCAGATTCGATCATTCCGCTTTCAGATTCGATAATTCCGCATGGACCTCTCACAAACTCCCCACAACTCGCCTCTAGAATGAAGCCATAGACAACAAAACAGGTCGCCCCCAGGGCGACAGGGCCCGCCGCCCGGAAGGCAAGCGGCAGCGGACCACACGAAAGGAAGGTTCCATGATGAAGAACAAGAAGATCCTGATCGCTGTGTCGGTCATGGCCGTCATCCTCATCGCGATCGCCTCAGTCAGCTACGCGCTCGAGTTCAAGAGCAACGCCGAGATCATCGCCGGACTGACCGGCAAGAGCGTCGACGAAGTCCAGAAGGCCCGCGAGGCCGGTTCGTCCTATGGCGAGCAGGCGGCTGACGCCGGCAAGCTCGAGGCATTCAAGGATGCCCGGCTTGACCAGATGAAGGCCAACCTGGCCGAACTGGTCAAGGAAGGCCGCCTGACCCAGGCGGAAGCCGACGCCCGGATCAAGCTGATGGAAGACCGCATGGGCACTTGCACCGGCACCGGTGAGAACCAGGGCCAGGGCGGCTTCGGCGGCGGCCTCGGCGGCGGCAATGGCCTGCGCAACGGCACCGGCGCCGGCAGGGGCACGGGCTCCGGCTTCGGCGGCGGACGCGGCATGATGGCCGGCCGGGCGGCCTGACAGGCCAGCCGGCCTGACATCCCCGGTCCTGCTCCGGGCAGCATGATTCCGGAACCGTGAACAGAGCCAGGAGGGGATGCCGGAAGCACCGGCATCCCCTCATCACGTCCTGCCCCACCCTTCACCCGGACCCATTGAACGCTTCCAGCCACATCCCTGATTCACGCTTCATATTCACACCCTGCCCTACTTGCCGCTTCATGATAAAATGAAGGCAGCGACAGCAGCCTGACGGCAGCCATCCGAATGGAGAGCGCAGCATGATCCAGATTCTGCTTGTGGACGACGATCCGCATATCCGAACCATTATCCGGGAGTATGCCCAGGCTGAGGACTGGCAGTTCACCGAAGCCGCAGATGGCACGGATGCCCTCAAGGCATTCCAGGCCGGCGACTTCGCGCTCATCGTCCTGGACGTGATGATGCCGAAGCTGGATGGCTGGGCCACGCTCAAGGTCATCCGCCAGTCCAGCACGGTTCCGGTCATCCTGCTCACCGCGCGCAGCGAGGAATACGACCGCCTGCTCGGGTTCGAGCTCGGCGTCGACGACTACGTCGCCAAGCCCTTCTCCCCGCGCGAACTCATCGCCCGGATCAAGGCGCTGCTCAAGCGTTCCGGCTCACTCAAGCAGCAGGGCCAGGTCTATGATTTCGACGGCCTGCATATTGACATTCCGGCGCACCAGGCCAGTGTCGATGGCGAACCGGTCGCCCTGACGCCCAAGGAATACGATCTGCTGGCTTTCTTTGCCTCCCGCCCGCACCAGGCGTTCACACGCGACCAGCTGCTGAACCAGGTCTGGGGCTATGACTACTACGGCGATGCCAGAACCGTCGACACCCACATCCGCAGCCTGCGCGACAAGCTCGGCCGCTGCCGCAACATGATCGCCACCGTCTGGGGAACCGGCTACCGATTCGAGGCCGGAGGCAGCAAGTGACCGCCGCAGCCCAGGCCCGCCCGGAGGCACCGGCAGGCAAGCCAGGAATAGGCCGAAAGCGGCGCGCACCCTGGACCGGCGGCATCGCCGGGAAGCTGTTCCTCGGCTTCCTCGGCATGGCCATTCTCACCGTGGGCCTGCTCTGGTTCATCCAGGCCGGGCTGATGCGCAACAGCTATCTGCAGAGCCGGGTGACGGCGATGGACAGCGCCATCCGCACGGCGGCCGAGAGCGGCAATCCAAATGTCGATGTGCTGAAGAGCGAGCTCAACGCCAACCTGATGGTCTTCAACAATGACGGCACCCTGCGCTCCCTCACCCAGGGCACGCCGATGATGGGCATGTTGACCCGCACCGTCCAGGCCATGGTGCCGGACGAGGCGAACGGCACCATGCGCATCCTCGAGAATCCGACCGGCGTGCGCTACGCCGTGCTCGGGCACCCCATCCAGGGCGGCGGCTACCTGTTCGCCGTGTTCTCGCTGGCCGACGCCGATGAGGCCGCCCGGGTCCTGCGTGACCAGCTCTGGCTGATCACGCTCATCCTGCTGGCTTCCGCCATTGTTTTCGCCCTGATCCTGTCGCGCGGCTTCGCGCGGCCGATCACCGCCGTCACCGACGCCGCCCGCTCCCTGGCCGGCGGAAACCTCGACGTCCAGCTGCCGGTGCGCTCGCGTGACGAGATCGGCGAGCTGACGGTCGCCCTCAATGAGCTCAGCGTGCAGCTGCATCAGACGGAGAATCTGCGCAAGGAGCTGATCGCGAATGTCTCGCATGAACTGCGGGCACCGCTGGCCGTCATCCGCGGCTATGCCGAGACGGTGCGCGATGTCAGCTGGCCGGACGAGGCCCGGCGCACCCGACAGCTCAACATGATCGCCGAAGAGTCTGCCCGCCTGAGCCGGGTCGTGACCGATATCCTTGACTATTCGCGCCTGCAGGCCGGCGTCGAGCGTCTTTCCCTCGCCCGCTTCGGCCTGCAGCCGGCACTGGAGCAGGCGGCCCGCCGCCACGAGCTCCATGCCGCCGAGCGCGGAATCGAGATCCGCCTGCAGGCCCCCGAGGCGGACGTCCGCTTCGACCGGGACAAGCTCGACCAGGTGCTCGACAATCTGATCAACAACGCCCTCAACCACGCCCCCGCCGGCAGCGTCATCCGCATCGCCGCCACACCCGCGGACAAGGGCGCCTGCCGCATCACCATCTGCAACGCCGGTGAGGACATTCCGCAAGACGAGCTGCCGCTGATCTGGGA
>CAYOHO010000159.1:0-5528 GCA_964403755.1 uncultured Oscillospiraceae bacterium | reverse complement strand
GGTGCCGGCGCATCGGCAAGATGCCGGGACCGGCCGTTGCTGGCATTATAATGGAAGCAGCTGCGCGGAGAAAAACGCGTCCGTTACGGAACCAGCGTCCCGGGCTGAAAGCCGGGGCTGAGTTTGGCGGTGCGCTGTGTTATAATCGCGCTGAATTTGTGGCTGAGTTCACGCTGAATCCATCGGCGGAACGCGGGCCAGCATTCCCGGAGGGTTGACCATGCGCGAACAAAGAGGCCCAGACAAGCTCCCGACTGCTTTCCTTGGCTGTGATGCCGATTTCGAACAGGCCGACACCGCCATCTTTGGCGCCCCGTTCGATGGCACCGTCTCGTTCCGGCCCGGAACGCGCTTCGGCCCCCAGCAGATGCGCCTGGAATCGATCGGCATCGAGACCTACAGTCCCTATCAGGACGACGACCTGCTCGATCGGGCGGTCGCCGACCTCGGCGACCTCGACCTGCCGTTCGGGAACACGCGCCTGGCCCTGGAGCGGATCCGCGAACAGACAGCGCTGATCGTACAGGCCGGCAAGAAGCCCCTGATGCTTGGCGGCGAGCACCTGGTCACGCTGCCGGCCGCCGAGGCGGTCCTGGCGGCCCATCCCGACCTCTGCTTCGTCCATTTCGATGCCCATGCCGATCTGCGCGCCGACTACCTCGGCGAGCCGCTCTCGCACGCCAGCGTCATGCGCCGCATCCATGAGCGGGTCGGCGACGGCCGCATCTACCAGTTCGGCATCCGTTCCGGCGAACGCGATGAGTTTGTGTTCGCCCGTTCCGGCCATGTCAGCCAGACCTGCTTCACGACCGAGGGCATCGAGACGCTCCCGGCCCGCATCGGCTCGGCCCCGGTCTACCTGACGATCGACCTCGATGTCCTCGATCCGTCCGTCTTCCCCGGAACCGGTACGCCCGAGGCCGGCGGCCTGACGTTCAGCCAGCTGCTCGCCGCCATCCACGCGCTCAAGCCGCTGAACCTGGTTGCAGCCGACCTCGTGGAACTGTCGCCGCATTATGATGCCAGCGGCATCTCGACCGCCGCGGCCCTGAAGCTGATGCGCGAGGTGCTGCTGCTTCTGGCGAAGCCGGCCGAAGCAGCCGGTTCGGAAGCGGCAGCGGAAGCAGCCGGGGCGGCCGGCCAGCCATGACCGGAACCGCGGAACGGCCCGGCGACGCATGGCCGCAGCCGTTTCCCGAGCCGGAAGCAGCCTGTGCCGGCAGTCTGCGGCAACCGCTGCCGCAGCTGCAGCCGGAGCGGGCTGCCACTGTCCGGACTGCCGTGCTCTGCGGAGTCAACAGCCGCTATTCCCAGACCAATCCGGCCATCCGTTCGCTGGCCGCCTATGCCGCCGCCCGCTGCCCAGCCCTTCCGCTGCGGCTGCTCGTGCGCGAGTACCAGACCGGCCAGCCGGTCGATGTCATCGCGCGCGACCTGCTGGCCTGCGGCGCCGACCTCTATGCCTTTTCCTGCTACATCTGGAACCGGCGCGCCGTGTTCGACCTGGTCGCGTCGCTGCGGCGTCTGCAGCCGCCGGCCTGGATTGCCGTCGGCGGCCCGGAGGTCTCCTTCACGGCCGCTGCCGTGCTCGCGGACCTGCCGGAGGCCGATTTCGTGATCAGCGGTGAAGGGGAGGAACCCTTCGCTCGTCTCCTGGAAAGCCTTGCCCCGCTTGAACCGTCCGCCGGGGTCGTTTCGTCGGTTCAGTTGGAACCGGTCGCCCGGCTGGATTTACCGGATCAGCCAGAACCGGTCGCCCGGCCGGCCTGGCAGGATCAGCCGCAGCCAATCGCCCGACCTGCCTGGGCGGCCATTCCTGGACTGGCCTGGCGCGACGGTTCAGCCGTCCATGTCCGGGCGCCCGCAGCCCAGTCACTCGATCTGGCGGCGCTGCCGTTTCCCTATCCAGAGGACGAGCTGCCAGCCCTGACCGACCGGCTGCTCTATTACGAGTCCAGCCGCGGCTGCCCGTTCCGCTGCAGCTACTGCCTGTCATCGACCGAGACGCGCCTGCGCTTCCGGCCGCTGGCGCAGACGCTGGCGCATCTGGACCGGTTCATGGCCGCCGATGTGCGCCTGGTCAAGTTCGTTGACCGGACCTTCAACAGCGATCCGGTCCGGGCGCGGGCCATCTGGGCACACCTGATCCGGCGCGCGGCCGAAGGTGGCTGCCATACCCGCTTCCATTTCGAGCTGGCCGGCGACCGTCTGGAGGCAGCCGACCTGGACCTGCTGGCCGATGCGCCGGCCGGCCTGTTCCAGTTCGAGATCGGTGTCCAGTCGGTCCATCCCGAAACGCTGGCCCGCATCCGGCGCTCCTGCGACCTGCCGCGCCTGTTTGCGAACGTGCAGGCCCTGAAGGCCAGCGGCCGCCAGCATCTGCACCTCGACCTTATTGCCGGCCTGCCCGGCGAGTCGCTCGCCGATGTGACCGCCACGTTCAACACGCTCTATCGTCTCGCTCCCGACCAGCTGCAGCTCGGCTTTCTCAAGCTCCTGCCAGGCACACCCATCCTGGCGGATGCCGATGCCTGCGGCTACCGCGCCCAGCCGTTCCCGCCCTATGAGGTGCTGGCCAGCCATACCCTCTCAGCGGTGGAACTAAGCCACCTACATGACATCGAGGCTGTCCTCGAGTCCTTCGCCAACAGCGGCCATTTCCGGCTGGCCCTGGCCTGGCTCGTCCCGCGCTTTGCCTCGCCCTGCGCCTTCTTTGAAGCCCTTGCGGAATCGGTCAGCCAGGCCGGCCTGAAGCACCAGGCGCTGTCGCTCGACCAGCGGGGGTCCATCCTCTGCCGTCTTGCTGGCGAATACCTGACGGCCGGCGAAGCGGCACTGGCCGCCGGCCTGCTGCGGGCGGACCACTACGCCGGCGGGCGCAAGGATGCTCCGGAGCACCTCGGCGCGCTTGAAGCCATCGCTTCGCCGGCCCAGAAGGACGCGATCGCCGTGCTGCGGCGCAGCCGGCTGCCCGGCGCGCGCATCCGGGTGGAGGCGTATCCGTTCTCCCTGTCAGATCTGCTGGTGTCGGGAAGGGTCGGCGGTGAACCGGAATGGGCCGTCTATGACCTGTCCGGCCCTGCACCGGTGCTTTCGGAAGTGCTGCCAGCCGCCAGCGGGGACATGCCTTCCATCTGAACAGCTCCCCCTTCATCGCGGGCGATCGGTTCTGCCGGTGCCAGTCCGTGACGGCGCAGGGCCGCCAGTGCGTCGGCATGGCCTTTTTCGATGCGCTCGCGCCGGGCTTCGGGCTGGCAGTTGAAGGGACCGAACAGGTTGTTGTCCGGCTCGATGCGGATCCGTTCGACATTCTGGCCGTTGAAAGGGCGAACCCGGCCAAGCCCGTGGATCTCGACCTCGATGATCCGCCGCCAGCCGCGGCTGGCCAGCATCTCGGTCGGCCGGTTGTTGTAGACGCCGCCGTCGAGCAGGCGCTGTCCATCGACTTGCAGCGCCTTGAAGGCGGGAAGGGCACAGCTGCCCAGGATGTAGTCCACCAGCTCGCCTTCCGGAATGTCGTCCAGAAACAGGGTCAGCGGCTTGTGCTCGGTCAGGGAGTAGGTCAGCAGGCCGAAGGGGAAGCCGCGGGCGCGCATGGCGGCCTCGTCGATGTTCTCGGTCAGCAGCCGGCGCAGGGGCTCGACGCAGAGACCATGGTCCTCGCGCATCATCCGCGCCACTGTCGGCAGGTTCCGCCAGGCGATCAGGTTGTCGGGGACCGGCAGTGGACGCGTGACGGCGAAGATATCGGTCACTTCGACCGTCTGCCAGATCCGCATGGCCCGCTCGAAGTCGTCCATGGCGATGATGGCCGCGTTGACGGAACCGATCGAGGTGCCAACCACGCCGGTAATCGGGATGCCGACTTCACGCAGCGCCTGCCAGACGCCGATCTGGTAGCCGCCGCGCATGCCGCCGCCGGCCAGAACCAGGCCGAAGCCGGGTGCGTCCGGCCCGAAGGCGGACGAATCCGATCCGTTTGACCCTGCTATCGGGTGCGGATGCTGCAGCCGATCGTCACATTCCCTGTCCATCCATCCAGCCTGCCTTTCCGCCGGTCACCGCCGGCCAGAATCGTGCTTCATCTCAAGTCTAGCCTGCGTCCCCAATGATTTCAATTCCAGACGATGACGGTGGCGGCCGCTCCTCGGGCGGCGGCCGTGCTGCGGGCAGCAGCCGTATCCGGGCAGCCGATGTGCTTCGGGCAGCAGGCGTGACCGGGCAGCCGCTGTGCTTCGGGCAGCAGCCGTGACCGGGCATCGGTTCTGATCGGCAGTCAGCGTATAATGGAACCATGATCAGCGAACAAAACCCTGAAGCGAGACCCCCCGGTACACCCGAACCGGCTGCGCCGAACGAGCCCTTCTGCTGGCTGGCCGGCAGCGATACGCTGGTCATCTTCATCCATGGCTTTCTGGGCAGCCCCGACTCGTTCCGCAGCCTGGCCCGGCGCCTGCACGGTCTGGGCATGGACTGCGCCGCACTCCGCCTGCCGGGCCACGGCGGCACTGTTCGCGCGTTCTCGCGGGTCAAGGCGCCGGAATGGAGCAGCCATGTGCGTGCGGAAATCGATCGCCTGCGCCCGGGCTACCGGCGGGTCATCCTGTGCGGGCACTCCCTCGGCAGCCTGCTGGCGCTCAACTACACCGCCGGGGAAACAGACGCCCTGGCGGTCTCGCGGCCAGCACCCGGTCCTGGCCGCGAACCGGCAGGCGAGCGCCGCGCCGGTGCCATGGCCGCGCCGGCGGCTCCCATCCAGGGACTGATCCTCTTCTGCGCGCCGATGCGCCTGCGGCTCCGGCCATTCCCGCTTCGCGCCGGCCTGAAGCTGTTCCTGATGCCGCCGCACCGGGACGATCCGGTGATAGCCGCCTACCGGCTCAGCTACGGCCTCTGCCAGCCGCTGCTCAACCCGCTGGCGCTGCTCCGACCCACGATCGCGCTGATCCAGGTCATGCGCCAGACCCGTGAGCGACTGCCGCACATCACGGCGCCGACGCTGATCATCCAGTCGCTTCGCGACGAAACTGCCGCCCCGGCCAGCGCCCGCGAGATCGCCTCACGGATCGGCGGCTACGTGCACATCCACTGGCTGACGCGCTCGCGCCATGCCTGGATCGATCCGGAGGAGGCGCCCGGGATCGAGCGCGAGGTCGACCGGCTCCTGCAGATTGCGCGGCAAGGATGCCCGCCGAATCCGTCGACCCTTGCACCGTAAGGTGATTTTCAAGTATGATGGTGTAGGAAACAGAAACGCCACCACTGAGTTGCCAGAGGAGGATTTCCATATGATCTCGATTGATTACGCAAACGCTCTGCCCTTTTTCAATGAGAAGGAAATGGATCAGTTCGAGCCGCAGCTGCGCCTGGCCCATGACCAGTTGCACAAGAAAACCGGTCCCGGCTCGGAGTACCTTGGCTGGCTGATGCTCCCCCAGCAATATGACAAGAACGAGTTTGCCCGCATCCGCAAGGCTGCCCAAAAGATCCGCCGCGACACCGACATCCTGATCGTCATCGGCATCGGC
>CAYOHO010000158.1:0-5529 GCA_964403755.1 uncultured Oscillospiraceae bacterium | reverse complement strand
CCCGTCCTCCTCGAACGCCACCATCACCAAGCAGGGCAACAAGTTCATCTTCCGAATGACCGCCACCGACACGACCCATGCCAAGACCCTGCTCAAGTATGCCAAGGAATCCCTCAAGGCTGCCAAGGTCGCGATGATCTACGAATCCAGCGACTTCGGCACCGGCGCCTTCAACATCGTCAAGGGCCTCGTTGCCAGCTACGGCATGGAAATGATCGCCAACGAAGTCTACAACTCCGGCGAGACCGACTTCAGCGTCCAGCTGACCAAGATCAAGAACGCCAAGCCTGATGTCATCGTCATGTGGGGCTACTACACCGAAGCGGCCCAGATCATGAAGCAGATCAAGCAGTACGCCATCAACATCCCCGTGATCGGCACCGGCTACAACTCGCCTGCCCTCATTCAGCTCGGCGGCGCCGCCGTCAATGGCCTGATCTTCACCACCGCCTTCACCAATGCCAACCCGGACCAGAAGGTCCAGGACTTCGACAAGAAGTACACTGAACTATTCAAGTCCAGCTACGACCAGAACGCCCCGCAGTCTTACGACTCCGTCTACATCATTGCCGATGCCGTCACCCGCGCGGTCAAGGATGGCAAGGACTGGAGCAACGGCGAGGTCCTGCGCGACTACATCGCCGCGACCAAGAACTATGTCGGCGCCACCGGCACCACGAGCTTCGACGAGACCGGTGAAATGGTCAAGGACCTCATGGTCGTCAAGATCGTCGACGGCAAGCACACCATCGTCACCTGGTAAGCACAATCTCTGAAAGAATCGCCAGTCTCCCTGCCAGACAATGTAAAGTAACAATCGGCCGCCGCTGCTCCAGTGGCAGCGGCGGCCGATCTCCCCTGACTGAAAAGAGGTAAGCCACATGCTCATACAGCAAGTACTGAACGGGCTGACCATGGGAAGCATCTACGCCCTGCTGGCGATCGGCGTCACCATGATCTACAAGGCAATGGGCATGCTGAACTTCGCCCACGGCGACACGATGATGATCGGGGCATTCGTCTGCCTCACCCTGACCAAGACCGGACTCCCGCTCGCCGTAGCGATCGTGATCACGATCCCGCTCACGGCCGGCTTGGGCTTCCTGTTGGAACGCTTCCTTTACCGGCGGCTCGAATACAGCTCCTTCACAAACCTCCTGATCGCCACGGTCGGCGCATCGTTTGTCATGCGCAACAGCAGCATCGTGGTCTGGGGAACCAACCCCCAGCTGTTCCCGTCCATCTTCAGCACCGATCCGATCGACCTCGGCGGCTTCCTGATCCTGCCCCAGAGCATCGGCATCATCGTCATCTCGGCCCTGATCGCCGTCCTGCTGCAGCTGTTCTTCTACCGGACCCGGAGCGGCAAGTGCATGCGCGCCGCCGCCACAGACGCGGAAGGCGCTGCCATGATGGGCATCAACGTCGCCAAGACGCGCTTCCTCACCTTCGGCATCAGCGCCGCCTTCGCGGCCGTCGCCGGCATCCTGCTGGCGCCCATGTCCTATGCCCGCGTCGACATGAGCGTGCTGGTCGGCCTCAAGGCCTTTGCTGCAGCCATCCTCGGTGGCTTCGGCAACCTGGTCGGCGCCATGGTCGGCGGACTCATCCTCGGCCTGGTCGAATCGCTCGGCGCGACCTACATCTCGACCGCCTACAAGGACATCCTGTCCTTCCTCGTGCTCTTCCTCGTCCTGTATTTCAAACCTTCCGGCCTCTTCGCGAAGCGGCTGGAACAGAAGCTGTAAGGGGGCCGGAACGTGAAGAAGACAGCGCGCTCGTACATCCAATACGGGGTTCTCGCGGCAGTCCTGCTTGTTCTGCCCCGGTTTCTGCCAAACCAGTACATTGCGCAGATCGTCAACATGATCTGCATCTATATCATCCTTGGTACCGGGCTCAACATCCTGACCGGCTACACCGGCCAGCTGGCGCTCGGCCAGGCGGCATTCTTCGGCATCGGCGCCTATACGGCCGCCATCCTCAACAAGGCCTACGGACTGCAGTTCATCCCGCTGCTGCTGATCTCAGCCCTCGTTACCGCCGTGTTCGGCGTCGTGCTCTCGGTTCCGGCCCTGAAGGTCAAGGGCAGCTACCTGGCCCTGATCACGATCGGATTTGGTGAGATTGTCCGCATCCTGATGGTCAACTGGGTTGCTCTGACCAAGGGCCCGGCCGGCATCGTCGGCATTGCGGCGCCGACGCTTTTCGGCTTCACCTTCGACAACCTCGGCAGCTTCTACTACCTGATCCTCTTCTTCGTGGTCATCGGCCTGATCTACCAGAAGATCCTGATCCACTCCCGCACAGGACGCGCCTTCATCGCCATCCGCGAGGACGACACCGTCGCCGAGCTGACCGGCATCAACATCACCGCCTTCAAGGTCAAGGCCTTCGTGATCAGCGCGGTCTACTGCTCCATCGCAGGCGTGCTATATGCCATGATGATCCGTTATGTCAGCCCTGACAGCTTCACTGGTAATGATTCAAGCATCATCCTCTGGACCGTCATCATTGGCGGCCTGGGAACCCTGGCCGGACCGGTCGTTGGCGCCATTGTCATGACCATCCTGCCCGAGCTGCTGCGCGGCATCGGCAACATGCGCATGGTCATCTATGGCATCATCCTGCTGATCGTCATCATCAAGTATCCATCCGGCCTGACCCCGTTCCTGGTCAGGATCAAGGACCTCCTCCTGCTGAAGCTCGGCGGCCGGAAAGTCCAGGAAGCGGGAAAGTGAGGCGCAACGCAGTGGCGATTCTAACTCTTTCGGATGTATCCAAGAACTTTGGCGGCCTCGCCGCTGTCTCCGGCCTGAACCTGTCGGTCGAGCCGAATACTATCAACGCCCTGATCGGTCCGAACGGCGCCGGCAAGACCACCGTGTTCAACATGATCACCGGCGTTTACAAGGTCAGCGGCGGCTCGATCACCTATGACGGCAAGAACATCTGCGGCCTGCCCCCCTACCGCATCGTCGAGCTTGGCATCGCCCGCACCTACCAGAACATCCGCCTGTTCAAGAAGGCAACCGCCCTCGAGAACGTCATGACGGGGTTCCATTCCCGGACGAAGGCCGGCCTGCTCAACATTGTCTACAACCGTGGCGCCATGCTGCGCGAAGAGGCCAAGGTGCGCCAGGACAGCATCGACATCCTCGACTACCTGGGCATCCTGGACATGAAGGATACACAGGCCCGCAACCTGCCCTATGGCCACCAGCGGCTGCTCGAGATTGCCCGGGCGCTCGCCACCCAGCCGAAGCTGCTGCTGCTCGACGAGCCGGCGGCCGGCATGAACGAGAAGGAAAAGAACGCGCTGATCGCCATGATCCGGCGCATCCGGGACGACTTCAGCCTCGCCGTGCTCCTCGTCGAGCACGACATGGAGCTGGTCATGAACATCTCCGACAAGATCACCGTGCTCAATTTCGGCAAATGGATCGCCGCCGGCACGCCTGAAGAGATCCAGACAAACGAACAGGTCATCGAGGCGTACCTGGGCCGAAAGGAGAGCTCGGATGAGTGAGAAGCAGACAATCCTGAAGATCGACAGCCTCGTTTCCTCCTATGGCCTGATCAAGGCGCTCAAGGGCATCTCGATCGAAGTCAAGCAGGGCGAGCTCGTCTCTCTGCTCGGTTCCAACGGGGCCGGCAAGTCCACCCTCCTCAAGTCGATCGTCGGCATGGTCAGGGTAGAATCCGGGTCGATCAATTTTCAGGGCACCGAACTGGTCGGCAAGAAGAGCCACCAGATCATTCCGCTCGGCATATCCCTGGTACCGGAAGGCCGCAAGATCTTCGCCGACCAGACAGTCGAGGAGAACCTGGAGATCGGCACTTTCTTCACCAGGAACGACAAGGTCCGCAACCAGCAGCTGCGCGAGCAGGTATACGAGACCTTCCCGCGCCTGAAGGAGCGCCGCACCCAGATGGGCGGCACGCTCTCCGGCGGCGAACAGCAGATGCTGGCCGTCGGCCGCGCGATGATGTCGGCTCCGAAGCTGCTGCTGCTCGACGAGCCTTCGATGGGCCTTGCACCGCTGATCGTGGAACAGGTGTTCCATGTCATTCGCAAGATCAAGGAAACCGGCGTCACAATCCTCCTGGTCGAGCAGAACGCCCGCATGGCCCTCAAGGTCAGCGATCGCGCCTACGTTCTGAGCACCGGCCACATCACCGCCGAGGACACCGGTGTGAACATGCTCGACAGCGACGTCCTGCGCGAAGCCTACCTCGGCAAGACGCACTGAGTGACAGCGCTGCCTGCTTTCACATGACTGGGCTGGCGCTGCCGCCGCGGCCGATCCGCCCTTGACTGGCCGGACATGCCGTCGCGGCCGCTGTTTCCACCTGCCCTGCAAGGACGCAAAGGAGAATGCCATGAACCTGGAAAACGTCAAGCTCAACCTGGATACGCAGCTGGTCCTGAACGTCGGCTACCCGATGGGCAAGACCAACGCGCCCCGGGCCTACAACGCCATCTTCAGCGCCCGCGGCATGAATGCGATCATGCTGCCGGTCGAAATCCAGAAAGGCGATCTCCCCCGGTTCATCGATGCCGTGCGGACACTCAATATCCATCATCTTTGCCCGACGATGCCGCACAAGGCCGACTTTATCCCGCTGCTCGACGATGTCGATCCGGATTCGCGTCTCTTCAATTCCGTCAATGCCATCCGTATTGACCGGGACGGAACCTCGCACGGCGTCGGCATGGACGGCAAGGGTGCCATCCGGGCGATGCTCGACTGCGGCGTCGACTTTCATGGACGAGACGCCATGCTGCTCGGAACTGGCGGCATCAGCGGCGTGATCGGTCTGGAGCTGGCCCGGCAGGGCATCCGCCGGCTGACCGTTCTGAACCGGACGCTCGACAAGGCGGATACGCTCGCCCGGATCCTGAACGAAAACACCGGCATGAAGGTTGAGTCGCGGCTGGCGACGGCGGAAAACCTCGACCAGGCTGCCGACGGCGCCGAGATCTTCATCCAGGCCACCCCGCTTGGCATGGCAGGATACAGTCACACCCATCCCTATCTTGGATTCATTGACCGGCTCCCCGAGACCGCAGCGGTCCTCGACGTCATCATCAACCCGCCGGATACCACCGTCATCGCCCGGGCTCGCGCCCGGCAGCTGAAGACCGTTCCCGGAATGCTCATGCTGGCCAGCCAGATGGGAGAGATCTTCAAGTTCCTGTTTGATGTCACGCTCAGTCAGGGCGACAAGGATGCCTGCATCCAGGAACTCTGCAGTTTTCTGGGCGTACCGTTGCCCGTGGCTGATCCGGAGATCCAGTTCTGTCAGAAAGGTGCCTGAGTCATAAGCCGACATCAGGTGCCCGAAATGCAAGCCGATATGATGCCTGATACATAAGCCGATATCACGTTGCCGGACCGGCAGCGGCTGGACAGATATGGGCAGGAACGGCCAGTCAAGCGGTCCGGCCGAGAATCAAATGGAGGAAATCCCATGAAACTGCAGCAAGAAGAGATCCTGAAGGTGATGATCGAGATCCTGGTCCAG
>CAYOHO010000157.1:0-5530 GCA_964403755.1 uncultured Oscillospiraceae bacterium | reverse complement strand
CCCCGGGAACGCATCGCCCGCGGCAAATGTCAGCAATTCCATGCCAATCCGGCCACGTCCTGCAGTGTGGCCAGCTTACGCCTGCCCGGCGGTCGATCCGCCCGGGGTGCGCAGCTTGCGCTTCCAGCGGCGGCCGGTTTCCGTGGCCGCAAGGCCGCCCATGGCGGTTTCGCGCAGGGTAACCGGGATCGCGAGACCAACCTGGTACATCGCCGAGATGACCTCGTCCCAGGGGATGCGGCTTTCGACGCCGGCCAGCGCCATCTCGGCGGCGGACAGCGCAATGGCGGCGCCGCCGGCATTGCGCTTGATGCAGGGAACCTCCACAAGTCCGGCCACCGGGTCACAGACCAGGCCCAGCATGTTCTTGAGGGCCATGGCCATGGCATGTGCCGCCTGGCTGGGGCTGCCCCCGGCCATTTCGGTCACCGCAGCCGCCGCCATGGCGCTGGCCGAGCCGACTTCGGCCTGGCAGCCGCCGGCAGCGCCGGATACAAAGGCGTTGTTGGCAATGACATAGCCGATGGCGCCGGCGGTGAAGAATGCCTGGAGCAGCGCCTCGTCGCTCGCGCCCAGCTTCTCCTGGGCTGCCAGCAGGACCCCGGGCAGCACCCCGGATGAACCGGCCGTGGGGGTTGCGCAGATGAGGCCCATGGAGGCATTGACTTCGTTGGTGGCGACGGCATAGCAAAGGGCACTGACGAAAGTCCGGTCGGTGAGGAACGAGCCCCGGTCAAGATAGGCCCGCAGGCGGGCTGCGTCACCACCGGTCAGGCCGGAATGCGACTGCACGCCCAGCTGGCCCTGTTCCACGGCGTTTCTCATCACCGCAATCCGCCTGCGCATGGCATCCAGGATCTCGGGTTCACTCTTCCCCGTCTGTTCCGCCTCCTGGACGATCATGATGGCGCTGATCGGCTGTCCGCCTGACTCCGCCTGCTCGACCAGTTCCGACATGTTCCTGAACATACACGCCTGCCGTCCTTTCACGTCACGTCAAGGACGACGACCTTGACGATGTTCCTGCCAGCCGATATGGCTGCGATCACGTCCGCGGGAACAGCCTGGTCGGTCTCGATCACCATCAGGGCGTTCTGGCCCTTCTCGATGCGGGAAACCTCCATGTGGCTGATGTTGATCTGGTTCTGGGCAAGGATGCCGGTTACGGCGGCTATCGTGCCGAAGGCATCCTTGTGGAGGATCAGGATCGCCGGATTTTCACCGCTCAGCCGCAGGGCGAAGCCATTGAGCTCGGTGATCTGGACCATGCCGCCGCCGATCGAGATGCCGGTCATGTTCATCGCTTCGCCGCCGGCATGGAGCGTGATCTGGAGCGTATTGGGATGGACCGGTATGGCCTCGGCGCGGATGAATTCAACCACAATGCCGCGTTCGCGGGCAATGGCGAGCGAGTCACGGATCCGGGGGTCGTCCGGCTCGAAGGCCAGGATGCCGGCTATCACGGCAACATCTGTGGCATGGCCCTGTCCGGTATCGGCAAAGGATCCGAAGAGACGGACCACGATCCGCTCCGGCTGGCGGCCGAACAGGCGGCGGGCCAGCAGGCCAAGCCGCACGGGTCCCGCGGTGTGCGAGCTGGACGGCCCGATCATGACCGGGCCGATGATGTCGAAGACGCTCCGGTATTTCATTGTGCTGAAGCCCTCCCGACGTCCATTCTGACCGCCATGGCCCGGGCTTCCGAGCCGGATGGCGAACTTGTCGCCCCGGTCCAGGGCGGCAATTCTGAAAGCGCTCCTGCCGTATCGGCTTGTGTTATCTCTGATGGCAATTCCGGCTGGAGCCACCTCCATTTTCTCACATCCAGCCGATCCTGTCGCGGGGGAATGCGTTCACTTCCGGCGTTCAATGCCGGGCGCCCTTCCGCCTCGCTGCGAAGCATTCGCCAGTCTGTCCTGGCTGTTCCCGTCCGTTCCTGGCCCGCCATGGCGTTCCTGCCCCGATATGGCGTTCCCGGCCGCACAAGACCCGTTCCCAGCCTCGTCCGAATTTGCGCACCCGTGTTTCGCGATGCCGACTTTTGGTGTAATATTTGTGGGATCGTCTTGATCAGAAGCCGCGACAGCACAGACATCGCCGGAGCAGCCGCCGCACCGCCAGACCCTCCAGAGGGATGGCCGGAAGGCTGGACCGGTGCCGAAGGGATGGATCGACATCAGCAGCATCAGAAACGACAGCAGCAGCCGGCGAACCGGCTTTGACGTGCGCAGGATCGCCCGGACCTATTCAGGGCTGCCCCGCAGCCTGTATATCATCTGTTTCGCGCGGATCGTCAACACGATCGGCAACTTCGTGCACCCCTTCCTCACCCTCCTGCTCACCATCAAGGTCGGCATGGGCGAGCAGGAAGTCGGCAAGTACCTGCTGCTCGCCTCCATCCTGCAGATTCCCGGGTCGCTGATAGGCGGCCGTCTTTCCGATGCCGTCGGCCGCAAGCGCATCTCGATCACGTTCATGGCTCTGGCGGCCCTGTGCCTGGTTCCCTGCGCCTTTCTGGTGGACTCACCGGCCAGCATCATCTATGTGCCGTGGTTCCTGATCCTGTCGACATTCTTCAGCAGCGTCTTCGGGCCGGTGAACAGCGCCATGGTCAATGACCTGACCACGCCGGACAACCGGAAGCAGGCGTTCTCCCTGCTCTACATGGGCGTGAATGCCGGCACGGCCATCGGCAGCGTCGTGGCCGGCTTCCTGTTCAACAACTTCATGAAACTGCTTTTCATCGGCGATGCCATCACCACGTTCATCGCCGTGGCAATCCTCGCCCGCTATGTCCCGGAAACCAATCCGACGCACGAGGACTACTGCGCGATCGGCGACGAGCGCTGCGACGAGCGCTTCGAGGAGGGCGGCCTGCTGCGCGCCCTGGCCAGGCGGCCGCGCCTGCTGGTCTTCACGCTGCTGAACACGGTTTTCGCCTTTGTCTACGCCCAGTGCCATTTCAGTCTGCCGCTCCAGACCCGGGCCGTCTTCGGCGAGGCGATGGGCGCGCAACTCTTCGGCACGTTCAACATGATCAACTGTGTCGAGGTGATCGTCCTGACCACCTTCCTGGCCTATCTCCTGCGAAAGATCCGCCCAGCCTTCAATGTGGCGATCGCCGGCCTCTTCTTCGCCGTGGGCTTCGGCATGCTGGCAATTCCCGGCGGCTTCTGGCTGTTCGCGCTGTCGACGTTCATCTGGACCATCGGCGAGATCATCCATGCGACCAACGTTGGCGTCTATGTGGCAAACCACACGCCCATCTCGCACCGCGGCCGTTTCAGTGCCGTCATCAACATCATCTCCGGCGTCGGCGCATCCATTTCGCCGCTGGTGATGGGCACGGTCATCGCCAGCCGGGGCGTGTCCAGCGTCTGGCCGCTCACCTTCGTGCTCGCCCTCGGCACTGCCGCAGCCATGCTGGTGCTGGGCTCATCCGAGCGCCGCGAACCGATCACCGCGGCCGCCGATTCCGCTGCCGATTTCGCTGCTGCCGCAGACACGGACGCCATTTCCGAAGCAGGCGAAAATCCATAAGCCACACGCTCCTTTCATCGATTCAGGCTGGGGCGTCTGGTTCTCACGCGCCGGATGACCGGCCGAAGGCTGGGGCGTCTGGTTCTCACGGGCTGGCAGTCGGTGCCGCCCGGCTGCCGGCTGTAGGCGGAAGCCGGCTATGGTAAAATGATGAGAACCGGGCGCCCGGCAAACAGGGCGCCAAGTCATAGGCGGAGCACTGAGGGCAGGACGGATGGCAGACAGGACAGGCAGGGCAGGCAGCGCAGGTACAGGCGCATGCGCATGAAGAAGACGATCGCATGGGTGATCGGCGTGATGCTGGCGCTGGTCCTGCTGGCCGCGCTGGGCGGGTATCTGGTATACCGCGGCATCATCAGCCCGAACCACCTGCTCGCAGCCCGTTACCCGGTCCAGGGCGTCGACGTTTCCCATTACCAGGGAACCATCGACTGGCCGCTGCTGGAGCGCCAGAATGTCAGCTTTGCCTTCATCAAGGCGACGGAGGGGCGCGACTTCACCGACCCGCAGTTCCAGACCAACCTGAAGCAGGCCCGCAAGACCGGCATCCGCGTCGGCGCCTACCATTACTTCACCTTCACAAGCAGCGGCGAGGAGCAGGCCTGGCACTACATGGCCGTCGTCCCGCGGTTCGACGGCATGCTGCCGCCGGTGGTCGACCTCGAGCTGGACGCCGCCAAGCGCAAGAACATGCTCGACCGGGAAACGGTCGTGCAGGAGCTTTCAACGCTGCTGCAGCGGCTCGAGGCCCATTATGGCATCAAGCCCGTGATCTATGCGACCGCCTCAGCCTATGAGGAATATGTCCGCGGCCGGCTTGACGGCTACGGGCTGTGGATCCGGAGCGTCTACTTCAGCCCGCTCCTATACGGCGTACGCGGCTGGACCTTCTGGCAATATTCCGACGAGGGGCGGCTTCAGGGCTATTCCGGTCCGGAGACGTCGATCGACCTGAATGTGTTTGCCGGCAGCACCGAGCAGTTCCAGGCGTATCCAGCGCAGCAGCCTTAGGCAGCAGTTGCTGAGCAGGCAGAAACCGCTGTTTCAGCCGAGAATTGAAGCGCCCGGCGGCCTCACAGCAGGCGCGCACTTGTCCTTTGAATTTTTTCGTGATAAGATTTTCCTGTTGCCGACAGGCGGCACAAGTGAATAACAGGGCAACCCATATAAGTCTGCTAATACGGTGCGGACGTCTCTACGCGGCAACCATGAATTGCCTGCTCTATGGTGTTCTTCTTGTTCTGCATCCCGGAATTCCGCTGCGGCCATGCCGCAGCGGATGCATTTCGGATTTCAGACGGTTTGCGTAGGCAGCCAGAGGGCACTATATCCCTGGCTGCCTTTTATTTTTTCATCTGGAGGATGGTTTTGACATGAAGGAATACACATTGAACGTCGTCGGACTCGAACGCAAGCTGCCGATCGTGCAGGTCTCCGACACGATGGAGATCGCCAGCTTTGTCATCCTGGGCGATGCCGAGCTGGTCGTGCAGGCTGCGGCCGAACTGGTGAAGCGGATTCCCGAGGTTGACTACCTGATCACAGCCGAGGCCAAGGGCATCCCGCTGGTTCAGGAGCTGGCCCGCCTGCTGGGCATGAAGCGCTACTTCGTGGCCCGCAAGAGCATCAAGCCCTACATGACCGAACCGCTTGTCATCGAGGTCTACTCGATCACCACCCAGGCGAAGCAGATCCTCTGCCTGAGCCGCGAGGAGAGCGAGATGATCGACGGCAAGCGCATCCTGATCGTGGATGACGTGATCAGCACCGGTGAATCCGTCAAGGCGATGGAGTCACTGGTCCGCAAGGCCGGCGGCAAGGTCGTCGGCAAGGCCGCCATCCTCGCCGAGGGCGACTCCGCCGACCGCAAGGACATCATCTACCTCGAGAAGCTGCCGGTATTCCCGGTCAAGATGTCGCGCTGAACGGCACCATCCAGGCCCTGGCGGCATCAGTCACCCGGCGGTCTCCGCCCGGGCAGCAGCCGCCC
>CAYOHO010000156.1:0-5555 GCA_964403755.1 uncultured Oscillospiraceae bacterium | reverse complement strand
CCGGAGGACACCTTCACGCCGTCGCATGGGCTTTCCCATGTCCTCGTACCGGAGGACCTATGCCATGTGGTGGACTATCCGCTCGAGTCGCCGCCAACCCGCCAGTACCTGCGCGGCGAAACCTTGCTTCATCCCGGCAGCCCGGCCGCGCTGCCGCCGCCCGGCTCCCTGGTTGGCATCGCCGCCGGTGGCTTCCTGATCGGCTTTGCCCGCCAGATGCCGGACGGTCACCTCAAGAACCTCTATCCGCCCGCGTGGCGGAAGCATTCCTGACCGGCACGACGGTTCCAGGAAGATAGACAGAATCGAGACAAATCGACCCGTTCCAGAAAGCCAGACCGGTACCAGCCGCCAGACCGGCTCCAGTCCGGGAAGGCACACGCCGCCAGACCGGCAGAT
The DNA here is from genome assembly GCA_964403755.1 of uncultured Oscillospiraceae bacterium. Taxonomy (GTDB): domain Bacteria; phylum Bacillota; class Clostridia; order Saccharofermentanales; family UBA5734; genus JAXGXQ01. The sequence goes on along the minus strand of CAYOHO010000156.1, from coordinate 5,156 downwards.
AAGAAAGGCAGCAGTAGCATGAAGCTCATCCTGGCCACCCGCAATCATGACAAGGTCTGCGAAATCGCGGACATCCTTGGTCTCGCCCGCAGCGAGGTCGTCACCATGGACGAAGCCGGATACAGTGCCGACATCGAGGAGAATGGCGCTACCTTTGAAGAGAACGCCCTGATCAAGGCCCGCGCTGTCCACAGCCATACCGGCGGCACGGTCATCGCTGACGATTCCGGCCTGGCGGTCGACCCGCTCGGCGGGGCGCCCGGCATCTACTCGGCCCGCTTCGCCGGCGAGAACGCCAGCTACCCCGAGAAGTACCGGCGACTGTATGAGATGCTGGCCCCGTTTCCGTCGGAAGAATGGAACTGCCGCTTCATCTGCGTCATTGCGCTGATCCGGCCCGATGGCTCCGAAACGGTCGTCCGCGGCGAGGTGGCCGGCCGCATTTCACCAGTGTCACGCGGCGAGAATGGCTTTGGCTATGATCCCATCTTCCTGCTGCCGGAGCGCGGCCTGACCATGGCTGAACTCGATCCCGACGAGAAGAACCGCATCAGCCACCGCGGGCAGGCACTCGCCAAATTGCGGGCACTGCTGTGAACGCCCGGTTCGGAAAAGCCAAAGATATGGCGTTCGACCCGGAGTCCTGGGCCAGCTGGCCTCAGGCGACACTGCTTGTGCTATCCGATACCCACGGCAGCAGTGAACTGCTGGAGCGGGCGCTCCGGCGCCACGGGCGCGAGGCTGACCTGATCCTGCACCTTGGCGACCATGGCAGTCCGCTCAAGGAGCTGGCCCGCCTGGCAGCCCAGCCTCTGGTCGGTGTTGCCGGCAATTGCGACAGCCAGCGCGGCCAGGCGGCCGACCTGCCCGACTCGCTGCGGCTGACCGTCGCCGGCTTCCGCCTGTTCCTGACTCACGGGCATCGCTTCGGCGTCAAGCATGGGCTCGCGGAACTGGCCCTGGTTGGCGGTGAGGCGCCTGTGGCGGCCGACCTGGTCCTGTTCGGCCATACGCACCATTATCTTGACGAGATGCGGGCCACCGAAGCCGGCCGGCACTTCCGACTGCTCAATCCCGGTTCGGCCGCGATCTCCTGGTACAGCCCGTCCGGCTCCTGTGCCCTGGTCCATCTCACGCCGGCCGGCATCGATATCACGCATCTGACCGCCGAATCCCTGTAGTTTTTCCTTGACCGCAGTCCCAAAATCATGGTATAGTATCGAGCACGGACGAATGTTTTCACTGTGCGGACACTTGCGAATCTGCCCGGACCTGCGCACATCCGCCATCCGGACACTTGCGCATCCGCCCCCGGACACGCACGCACCCGCTGTCCGGACACCAGCCATCATCTGGAGAAGAAAGGAAAGCCATGGCAGAATCTGAATACTTCCTCGTCAAGTCCGACATGCTGCCGGAAGTCTTCGTCAAGGTGATGCAGGTCAAGCGTCTGCTCAATGCCGGCAAGGCCGAATCCGTCAACGAAGCGGTCCAGCGCGTCGGCCTCTCGCGCAGCGCCTACTACAAGTACAAGGATGCTGTTCTGCCTTTCTACGAGACCTCGAAGGGACGCATGGTCACGCTCATCTTCGCGGTCGAGAACTTTCCTGGCATCCTCTCGGGCATCATCCTCTGTCTGGCCCGGGCACAGGCAAACATTCTGACAATCAACCAGAACATCCCGATCAATGGACTCGCTGACGTGTCCATATCGCTGGAGACCGACCGCATGACCGTGTCGCTGGAGTCGCTGCTCGATGAACTGAGCCGCATCCCCGGCGTCCGCTCGCATCGGATCCTGGCAAGGGATTAAGGAGGGTCAGCGCATGATTTCCATCGCCATCCTGGGCTATGGCACCGTCGGATCCGGTGTCGCCGAAGTCTGCCGCATGAACGGCAGCGTTATCCGCGAGCGGGTCGGCCGCAGCATCGACATCCGCTACATCCTTGACATCCGCGAGTTCCCGGGCGACCCGTTCGCCGACCGGATCACGCAGGACCCGGACCAGATCATCAACGATCCCGATGTTTCCGTGGTCGTCGAGACCATCGGCGGTGTCACCTTTGCCTATGAGCTGACCAAGCGCGCGCTTGCCGCCGGCAAGCATGTCGTCACTTCCAACAAGGAACTGGTCGCCCGCCACGGCACCGAGCTCATCCGCATGGCGATCGCCAACCGGGTCAGCTACCTGTTCGAGGCCAGCGTCGGCGGCGGCATCCCGATCATCCGGCCGCTGGCCAAGTGCCTTGCCGCCAACGTGATCACCCGCATCGCCGGCATCCTCAACGGCACGACCAACTACATCCTGACCCGTATGGAAAGCGCCGGCATCGACTTTGACACGGCCCTGCACGAGGCCCAGGAAAAGGGCTATGCCGAGCAGCGCCCGGCCGCCGATGTGGAGGGCTTCGACGCCTGCCGCAAGATCGCCATCCTCTCCAGCATCTGCAGCGGCGAGTACATCGACTCGACCCGCATCTATACCGAGGGCATCACGAAGGTCACGAGCCAGGATATCACCTACGCCCGGGCCATGAACCGCAAGATCAAGCTGCTCGGCCTCTACCGGCTGGCTGGCCCCGATCAGGCCGACATCATGGTCGCGCCGATGATGGTCGACCGCCACGACCCGGTCGCGGTCGCCGACGATGTCTACAACGCGATCGAAGTCGAAGGCAACGCCCTTGGCAAGGCCATGTTCTATGGTCGCGGCGCCGGCCGTCTGCCGACCGCCAGCGCTGTAGTCGCCGATGTCATCGAGTGCGCCCTGCACCTGGATCGCATCCCGCATCAGGTCGGCTGGCAGGACCGCGGCCGCAACATCCTGCTCGACCACAAGGACAGCCTGACGCGCGTGTTCCTCCGCTTCCGCGGCAGCTGCAGCGTCTCCGCCGTCGAGGACGCCCTTGTTCCCTACGGCGTGGTCCGGATCGACAGCCTGTTCCCGGATGAGTTTGCCCTCACCGCCGGCCAGAACGGCAACCTGACCGAAGGCGAGCTGAACACCATCCTGGCCCCGTTCGAGCACGACCTGATCAGCCGCATCCGCCTGTACAACTGAGCCGCACCAGCTGACCAGCTCGTCAGTCCTTTACAACACCGACATGAACAGCAAAGGCCGGCAGAACGCCGGCCTTTGCTTTATATTCCAGAGAGAAAAAGGTGCCCGCTGCCTGGTGAACCGCAGCCATTCCTTCTTTTCCGCGAAAGGCAAGAGCCGGCTGCGCGGCGGCCCTACATTCCAGAGAGAAAAAGGTGCCCGCTGCCGAGCGAGTTGATTTTCGCTGCGCGAAAATCACTGTCTGAGCGAACAGCGGGCACCTTTTTCTCAGATCTCGATGTGGATCTGGTTATGCTGATACTCGACGTAAAGCCGTTCCATCTCGCGGATCTGGGTGTCCATCTGGCGCTGGAGCTCGGAGACACGCTTGAGGTTGCGCTCGACAAGCGAGTGGCGGATCTCGTCGAACAGGCAGACGCGGTTCTCGGTCGTGCGCGCCAGGTTCTGGCGGATGGCGTCGATGCGCTCCCAGAGGGCGTCATCGTACGGGTTGGGCTCGTGCAGCCGGATACAGGCCCGGATGCGGTTGAGGTAGCTGCCGATGATGCGCTCGCTCAGCTCCATTTCCCAGGTGTCGAGCATGGCACGGGAGTACGAGGTGATGACCGGGTCGCTGAAGACCCCGCCGGCGCTCAGCATCTGCAGGCCTTCCTCGCCGTTCACGAGGTGCCTGAGGGTCTCGTAGACGGTCGCCGGCGGCTTGCCGAACATGCGGTCGCGCTCCTCTTCGGTGAAGTCGTCGAAGATGTCGTCCTCGCAGCGGTAGGCGCGGTCCTGGCGCAGGTACTGGGCCGGTTCGCCGGCCTGCTTGAAGAACTCGGCCTGCAGCGCCTGCGGGCTGCGCAGGGCGTTCTTCTGGATGCCGTCGAGCATTGACTGGAAGATGGCGGCCAGGGCGACATAGGTGTTGGTATGCGGGTTTGGCGAGCGGATCTCGAAGCGGGTCGCCATCGGCGCATCGGCGCCGCGGATCAGGCCGAGCAGGACGGTGCGGTTGCGCGAGGGCGACTCCAGGTCGCTGCCGACCGAGGCGACGGCGTGGGTCGGTGCCTCGAAGCCTGGCTTGAGGCGGTTGAAGGCATCGTTCGAAACCGTGATGAAGGCGCTGGTCGTTGACTCGTAGAACTTCATGAAGCCCATGAGGGCGCTCCAGCCGATGCTGTTGAGGAAGTCCCTGCTGAAGTCGGCAGGGGAGAAGAGGTTGATGCGCCGGCCGCTCTTGAGCTTGGCCACGGCATTGACATGCACATGCTCGCCGCTGCCGGCGACGCCTTCCATCGGCTTGGCGAGGAAAGTCGCCTCGAGGCCGTGCAGGCGGAACATGTCCTTGATGAAGATGCGGGCGAAGAGCTCATTGTCGCCGGCCTGCATCGAGGTGGAGAAGCGCCAGTCGATCTCGAGCTGCTCCATGATGTGGTCGAGGCTGCCGCTGCCGGTGAGGTGCGCCTTGACGCCGCCGACTTCCTTGTGGCCCATCTCGGGCCCGAAGCCGTACTGCTCGAGCAGCATGATCGAGCGCTCGAGGGCGGTGCGGACAATGCCCTTGGTGCGCTTCCAGTACTGCTCCTTGAGCCCCTGGGAGACGGAGAGCTGCTCGCGGTCAACGAAGTGGTCCGGCGTGCGCACCCAGAACTCAAGCTCGGTGGCGGCGGTCAGGCTGACCTCGTCAAGGTCGTCGGGCTGGAAGCCCCACTGGGCGCACATCTCGGGGTGGGCTGCGAACATGGCCTTGAGCTCGGTGTCGAAGCGCTCGATCGCACGCTTGAGCAGCGAGCGCGAGCAGACCAGGCTGTTGTTGTGCGACAGGTAGGCGGGGATGCGCAGCGTCCCGCAGGGATGTCCGGTACGCGTATCGATATGCTCGAAGTTGTAGTCCACGAACCAGTTGACGTCGACATCGGCCAGCAGGTCGACCTTGCCGTTGTTGAGCGTGGCGATCCCCGGCAGGACGACGGAGGAGCCGTCGGTCTGGACGCCGCCGTGGAGATAGCCCTCGATATTGTCAATGAACAGCTGGATCGGGATCTTCTCGTCCGTATCATTGCCGGCCAGGTCGATGCCGGCCAGGGAGACGAAGCGAACCTCCGGGTGGTC
>CAYOHO010000155.1:0-5578 GCA_964403755.1 uncultured Oscillospiraceae bacterium | reverse complement strand
TCGTTGCCGCCGCCGACGACTTCAGCCGCTCGAAGCACTTCACACCGCAGATTTTCACCGAAAATGACCTCTCCCTGATCCGGACGCCGGTCGTATCCTACGATGAGGCCGCCACACTGCGCAGCCGCGACCGCATGCGTGACATCTTCGACGGCATCCTTGAGGTCAGGCTGGAGGGCGCGCACAATTTCCACGTCGTGCCCTGGGACGACCTGCTTTCCTGGATGGGCATCACCGAGGGCCTGACAAACTTCGCGCTCGAGCCGGAGCTGATGCACCAGGCGGCCGGCCGCTACATCGACGCCGCCATCTCCCGGGCGAAGCAGTACGAGGCGCTCGGCATCCTCTCCTCAAACAACGGCTTCGTCAATGTCGGCAACAACGGCATTGGCTATACCACCGAACTGCCCCCGCCGCCGGCCAGCGGCATCGGCGCCCGCCTCTGCGACATCTGGGGCGAGAATTCCGACCAGATCCTGACCGCCGTCTCACCGGCCATGTCGGAAGAATTCGCCTTCGCCCACGAAAGCCGCTACGCGGCGCTCTTTGGGCTGCATTCCTACGGCTGCTGCGAGCGGCTCGACCACAAGATCGACGGCCTGCGCGCCCATTTCCCCAATCTGCGCAAGATTTCGCTGTCGCCGTTTGCCGACCTCGAGGCCGGCATGGAACGGATCGGCGGCGACGCTGTTGTCTGCTTCAAGCCGAACTCCAACTACCTGACCGGTGCCAGCTGGAGCCTCGAGCCGCTGCGGGCGGAGCTTGTCCGCGTGATGGCGCTGGCACGCAAATACGGCAGCCAGGTCGAGATCGACATGAAGACCCTGATCACGCTCAACGGCGAGCCGCAGCGCCTCTGGGCCTGGTGTGACATGGCGGCGGAAGTCATCGCCGGCTTCTAGGCTGAAACTTGCCTGTCAGGCCGTCGCCCGGCCGCCGCCGATTGCTCTTCTGCGTCAGCCTCAGCCGGCCAGCCGGGCTTTGGCTGGATATCTCAGCCGCCGATCGGGTAGCGGCCGTACTCCGCGCGCACCTGCATCATGGCGCGGTAGTTCTCCAGCTTCGTGCCGTTCTCGAGCCCGTTGCCGCTGGTGAGCACCAGCCCGCCGCCGGGCGCCGCATGCCGGATGGCGTAGCGGGCCTGCGCCGCAACGTCCTCGGGGCTTCCGGCAATCAGCGTGTCGCAGTCGACGCCGCCAAAGAAGCAGATCTTCTGGCCGTACTTCTCCTTGAGGACCTTGAAGTCCATGCCGATGCCGGGCTGGATGCCGTGCCAGGCGTCGATGCCGGCGCCGACCAGGCCGTCGAGCGCCTGCCAGAGATTGCCGTCGGTGTGCTTGATGAAGATGCCGCCCCTTGCGTGCGCGGCTGCCGCCTGCCGCTCGATGCCGGGAAGGATGAACTCGTTGAAGCGCTCGAGGCCCATCATGAGACCGCGGTTGTCGGCATAGTCGTCGGTCGGCATGACCGCATCGGCCCCGGCGTCGAGGAAGGCGTTGATGTAGGCGATGCTTCGGTTGACATAGGCCTCGGAGGCGCGGTGGCAGAATTCCGGGTCGGTGATCATGCGCACCAGGTACTCCTCGATGCCGACCGTCTGCTTGTAGGGGAAGGTGCCGTCGAGCGGCAGCCGCGCCACGATGAAATGCGTCTTCTTCATCCGGGCGACGACTTCCCGGATCGTGTCCAGTTCGCTTTCGTTGACCTGGAAATGTTCGTCCGGATCGGGAAGCTCGTCGATGTCCATCTCGGTGTTGTACTTGCGTGAGGACTCGAGACCGACTTCGGGATTGAAGTGGAACTCGACGCCCTTTTCATCGACCCAGGAATGCGGTCCGGTGAAGCGGGGCCGTACATAGGCCTTGCGCACCGGCGCCACCGGAACCCGTATATAGTCCCAACCGAGCGCAACCGGCAGGCTGCAGAAGACGTCGACCGCGCTCTCGACCACCGCATCGCGGCGTCCGTCCCAGAGGGCTTCCAGCTCGTCGAAGCCGGAACCATAGAGAATCTTGCGGTTCAGGACCTCTTCGGCAAAATGATTGTGGACGTGGTTTTCGCCCATTGGCACTAGGTCGGGCTCCTCGTGGCGCAGCTGGGCAATGACACGTTCTCTGGGCAGCATGGCGGCACCTCCTGGTGGTCGCCCGGCTCTTTCCGGGCGGACGAATCGGACGAATCAGGCGAATCCGGGCAGCTGAATCGGCTGCGAAGCGGGCTTCGGGCTGGTTTTGCTTCCCATCATTGCCCGAACACAGGTAAAATGCAACAGGAAATCGGCTGATTCCCGCCAGATTTTTGTGATATGATCGCAATAAGCTTCCCGCCGCTGCCAAGGAACGCTGTCCTGGCAGCGTCCGAAAACAGTGGCCGGGCCCTGTCCGGTGGAACACAGCCGGACAAGGTCCGGACAGAGGCAGCCGGGGCTGTACCCGGTGGAGGTTGGCACCATGAAGACCGTGATCCGGAATGCCCGCATTTTTGACGGCGACAGCACCCTCTGGGAGCAGGCCTCCATCCGATTCGACGAGACCGGCATCGAGACAATCGAATCCGGCCCTCTGGAGGGCGATTGCATCATCGACGGAACCGGCCTGACAGTCACGCCCGGCCTGATTGACTGCCATGTTCACCTTGGCGGCGACATGAACCAGACCGACCCCGTCGCCATCGCCGCCCTGTGCGCCGCCCAGGCCCAGGAGATCTGGCGCCACGGGATCACGACCGTCCGTTCCATGGGCACCCGCGACAACATCGATATCCAGGTCCGGCAGCTGATCGATGCGGGCACGATCCCGGGCGGGCGCATCCTGGCGGCTGGCCGCGGCATCTGCATCACCGGCGGGCATGGCTGGCCGGTCTGCCACCAGTGCGATACCGTCGACGAGGCACGCAAGGCGGCACGGGCCCAGATCCGCGACACAGCCGACGTCATCAAGCTGTTTGCCACTGGCGGCATGGGCACACGCCACTCGATCCCGAACGTGGCCCAGCTGACGGAAGAGCAGATGCGGGCTGCCGTGGAGGAGGCGGAGAAGGTGGGCGTGCTGACCGCCGCCCATTGCACCGGTCTCGAAGGCGCGCAGAACGCCATCCGCGCTGGCGTGCGCTCGATCGAGCATGTCCAGCTCGACCGCGAGACGGCCGAGCTGATGCGCCGGCAGGGCGCGTTCTACTGCCCGACCATCGTGACGCGCTACAACATCCTCAACACGACACAGCCCGAATACCAGTGGCTGCGCCGCAAGGCCAGCCCGGCCGACCTCGAGCGCAAGCGTCGCGCCCTGGAGCTCTGCCTCGAGCTTGGCGTCACCATCTGCTGCGGGACCGACGCCGGTCCCAATGCCCTGACCCCGCTTGGCAGCAGCACGGCCCGCGAGCTCGGCCTCTATGTCGAGTTTGGCCTGACACCGATGCAGGCGCTGCGTTCGGCGATGAAGGATGCGGCCGTCATGCTGCGCATCGCCGACCGGACCGGCACGCTCGCAGCCGGCCGCTGCGCCGACCTTGCTGTCTGGGGCGGCAACCCGCTGTCCGACATCGGCGCCCTCGCGAGACCGGAAATGACATTTGCAGCCGGCCGTCTGGCCTGGTCAACCGGCCGTCAGGCCTAGTCGGCCGGCAGGCTGGCCTCGCAGACGGAGCTGTTCTGCCAGGCCTGACCGGACGCATCGGTCCCTGATATCTGCCAGCAGCTGCATGCGGAGGGAAGCATGGCCAAGACCGTCCTGTTCGTTCCCAAGCCAGAAATGATCGCCAAGGCCGAGAAGGCGGCGGCGAATTACAACCTGAATTTCCTGTACATGAAGACGATCACATCGTTCGAGGCCGAGACCGAGGCTGCGCAGGCGATCGCCGCCGGCGCCGAGCTGATTATTGCCCGCGGCCTGACGGCGATCAAGATCAAGAAGGTCGTCACCGTGCCGGTGGTTGAAATCTCGCTGACCGGCCAGGAGCTCGGCCAGCTGGTGCAGAAGGTCAAGCGCGAGATCGGCCTGGACCGGCCGCGCATCGGCCTGGTCGGCTTCCGCAACATGTTCTGCGACATCTCCTCGTTCGACGAGCTTTATGAGGTCGAGATCCGGGAATACTTCGTCAGGAACTTCGAGGAGCTGGAAACCGCGACCCGCCAGGCCCAGGCTGAGGCCATGGATGTGCTGATCGGCGGCGACGAGGTCTGCCGGGTCGCCCGGATCATTGGCCAGCCGGCCTATTTCATCACCTCGGGCGGCGAGTCGATCGCCGAGGCCTGCCGAGTCGCGGAACAGGTCGCCTACGCCATCGACCAGGAGAAGAAGAACACGGCCCTGCTCAAGACGCTGCTGGACTACTCCTTCAATGGCATCATCAAGGTCGACCGCCGGGGCGAGATCGAGTATGTGAACCATGTGGTCGAGAAGTTCTTCGGCATGCCCGAGCACGACATGCAGGGACAGCCGCTGGCCAGGCTGCTGCCGGCGATCGGGGAACGGATGCTCGAGCAGGCGCTGAACCAGGGCGAACCCGTCTATTCCACGGCCATGACGGTACGCAAGACCGTTCTCCTGACCAGCATCGCACCGCTGGTTTTCGACGGCGAGATCCAGGGCGCCATCGTCTCGTTCCATGAAGGCCGGAAGCTGATCGAGATGGAGGCGGAGATGCGGCGCGAGCTGTATCATGCCGGCTTCGTCGCCAAGTGCACCTTCGACAGCTTCGTTGCGGTTTCCGCCAGCGCCAGGGAGACCGCGGTGCTGGCGCGTTCCTACGCGGCATCGCGGGCGCCGGTCCTGATCCTGGGCGATGACGCGGCCGAAAAGGAGATGCTGGCGCAGTGCATCCATAACGCCAGCGCCTGGGCCGGCGGACCGTTCGTCACCTGCGCCTGCGACAGCCTGCCGCCGGAGGCGCTCAGCGAATGGCTCTACGGCAGCGACCGGCCTGGCGCGACGCCCTATGCCCCCAAGGGACTGGTCGACCTGGCGGAAGGCGGCGTCCTGTTCCTGGAGCGAGTCTCGCTGCTGGATGAATATGCCCAGTACCGGCTGCTGCGCCTGCTGACCAGCCGTACGGTCATTCGTACCGGTGATATCCGGCCGCAGCCGGCCGACCTGCGCATCATCGCCGCCGACAGCCTGGCGCTGATGGAGCGGGTCAAGCAGGGCCTGTTCCGGGAAGACCTCTACCATGCCCTCAATGTCCTGCCGCTGGCCCTGGCACCGCTGCAGCAGCGGCCTGAGGACGCCGCCAGCTGGATCGAGCGCAGCATTTCCGAACTGGAGAAGTCCTACGGCCGCTTCATCCACCTGACCGCCGACGCCTCCCGGGTCCTGGATGGAATCGGCTGGGACGGCGGTCTGCCCCAGATCCGCAGCTTCTGCGAGCGCCTGGTCGCCCTGGCGCCGCGCCGCACCGTCGATGAGGCTACCATTCGTCGGCTGCTGCAGCAGACCGGGCCATCCCTGCGCCACGGCCGCACGGCCGGGCCGGAGAGCCCTCAGCCGGAGGGTCAGCTGGACCGCCAGATCGTCGAGCTGCTGCAGAAGTACCGCGGCAACCGGCGCCTCGTCGCCGAAGAGCTCTCCATCAGCACCACGAC
>CAYOHO010000154.1:0-5605 GCA_964403755.1 uncultured Oscillospiraceae bacterium | reverse complement strand
CATAGGTGCGGCCGGACAGCGGGTCACGGATCGCGCCGCCGAGGCAGGTGGCGGCGCCGCCGAACGGCTCGATTTCGGTCGGGTGGTTGTGCGTCTCGTTCTTGAACATGACCAGGTAGTCCGTGTCCTGGCCGTCAACCGGGATGCGCACCTTGATGCTGCAGGCATTGATCTCGCCGGAGTCGTCCAGGTCGGCCAGGTAGCCGTCGCGGCGCAGCAGCTTCATCGCCAGCGTCGCCAGGTCCATCAGGCAGGGCGGCTTGACGGCCAGGCGTTCCGGGCCGTAGAGGGCGGTGCGGCCGTCCTGGTAAGCCTGCCAGGCACGCTCAAGCAGGCCGCTGAAGGGATGGGCCTGGTCGAAGCGGACGTCCTCGATGCGGGTCAGGAAGGTCGTGTGGCGGCAGTGGTCCGACCAGTAGGTGTCGAGCACGCGGATCTCCGTCATGGTCGGGTCGCGCTGTTCGTTCTGGAAATGCTGCTGGACGAACGCCAGGTCGTCAAAGGACATGGCCAGGCCCAGCGTCTGCACCAGCTCGGCCAGGCCGGCGGCATTGAGGCTGCGGAAGCCGTCGAGGGTCTCGACCATGGCCGGCGCCTCGAAGCTGTCGGTCAGGGTCGCCGGCTTCTCCAGCGATGCCTCGCGCGACTCGACCGGGTTGATCAGGTAGTCGCGGATGCGTGCCGCATCGATGCCGGCCGGATTGCCGTACAGCGCAACGATCCGGGCCGTGCGCACCTGCGGCCGCTCCTTCTGGGTGATGATCTGGATGCACTGGGCAGCGGAGTCAGCCCGCTGGTCGTACTGGCCCGGCAGCGCCTCGATGGCGACCACGGCGGCCGCACCGGCGAAGTCGGCGGTCTCGTCATGGACGTCGTCGACCGGCGGCTCGGCAAAGACCAGGTTCCTGGCCAGGGCGTACTCTTCGTCGGTGATGCCGGCGACGTCGTAGCGGTTGAAGACCCGCACGGCCGTCAGCCCGGTCTGCTTGAGGTTTTCGCGCAGGTCCCTGAGCAGGCCCTGGGCCTCGATGTCGCAGCCGTCGCGCTTGGCGGTGAATACCCGTCTGACCTTGAACGGATCGAGCATGCTTGTTTCTCCTTCTCCCTGCTGCCTGGCAGCAGCCTGCAGCCGGCATGGCCGGCCGCGTATCTGGTTTGGCGTGGTTCCGGTCCGTTGCTGCGGACCGGACGGTCGCGGTGCAAACGCGATCCGCCCGGCCCCTGGGGGCCGGGCGGACAGCGGGTGGTTCAGGCCTTTTCGGCGAGCTCCTGGAGCAGGGCGCCGGAGCGCTTCAGGAAGGCAGCCAGGTCGTCGGCCGACAGCGAGCCGTGGCCGAGGCGGGCCAGGTCATAAAGCTGGGCGGCGAGCTCGCGGGCGCGCGCCTCCTGCCCCGGAACCTGGGCCAGGGCGAGCAGCCGGCTGGCCAGCGCCTGGTCGTCGTTGACGACCAGCTTCTGCTCGATCGGGAACAGGCTGTCAAAATCCATGCCCCCGTCTTCCTTGCCCGTATTCATGCGCTCGAACTGCTTGCGCATCTCCTGCATGCGGCGCGACTCCTCGGATTCGAGCAGGATCGCCGGCAGGGCATCGGCACCGATCGAGCGGACTTCGACGGCCAGCTTCTCGCGTCCGGTGGCGGCGCGGAACAGCTCGGCCAGTGCGTCCTTGCGGCTGTCATCGGCGGCGGTTCCCTCGACGTCGGCATCGACCCGGCTGAACTTGACGTCATGGTTCTTGTACTCGAGGAACGACATGAAATGGTTGTCGAGCTCATGGTTCATGATCACGACATCCTGGCCGCGCGCCTTCGCCATCTGGACATAGGCGACCTGGCGGTCCGGGTCAGTCGTGTAGAGCAGCTTCTGGCCGAGGTCCTTGATCGTCTTGAAGGCATGGTCGGTCGTCTCGAAGACCAGGGCGTCCTTGACCCGGTCATAGAACTTCTCTTCCTTCATCATGCCGTACTTGACGAAGACGCCGATGTCCTTCCAGTAGCGCTCATAGTCGGCGCGGCTGTTCTCGAACAGGCCGTTGAGCCGGTCGGCGACCTTGCGCACGATATGGCCGGACAGCTTGCCGACATACTGGTCGTTCTGCAGGAAGCTGCGCGACACGTTCAGCGGCAGGTCGGGGCAGTCGATCGTGCCCTTGAGCAGGAAGAGGAACTCGGGGATGATCTCCTTGACATTGTCGGCGACAAAGACCTGGTTGTAGTAAATCTTGATCCGGCCCTCGAGCGACTCGTAGACATTGTCGGTCTTCGGGAAATAGAGGATGCCCTTGAGGTGGAACGGGTAGTCCATGTTCAGGTGCACCCAGAAGAGGGGCTCGCGGAAGTCGTGGAAGGTGTCGCGATAGAACGCCTTGTACTCCTCGTCGCTGACATCGCGCGGGTTCTTCAGCCAGAGCGGCGAGGTGTTGTTGATCGGCTTCTCGACAGCGGCGGGAACGCCTTCGGCCTCGCCTGCCTCCTCGCCGGCCGCGGCGCTGGCCGCCTTCTCGCTGGCGCTGTCGGCAGCCGGCTTCGGCGTGTCGTCGTGGAAGAAGATCGGCACCGGCATGAAGCCGCAGTACTTCTCAAGGATCTCGCGGATGCGGGCGGCGGTCAGGAACTCGCGGCCCTCGGCCGAGAGCGTGAGGGTGATCAGGGAGCCGCGGCTGGTGCGGTCCGAGCCGGACATCGTGAAGTTCATGCCGTCTTCACTCACCCAGCTGGCCGCCTCGGCTTCCGGCTGCCAGGAGAGCGTGTCGATGCGCACCTGGTCCGAAACCATGAAGGCGGAATAGAAGCCGAGGCCGAAATGGCCGATGATGCCCTCGGTCTCGGCGCCCTTCGCCTGGTACTTCTCGACGAAGTCCATGACGCCGGAGAAGGCGATCTGGTTGATGTAGCGGCGGATTTCCTCAGCGGTCATGCCGATGCCATTGTCCTCGAAGCTGAGCGTGCCGGCTTCGCTGTCGAAGCGGACGGTGATGCGGAAGGCCTCGCCCTCGTCCAGATGGGCCTCGCCGATGTCGTTCAGCCGCTTGAGCTTTGCGATGGCGTCCGAGGCATTCGAGACAAGCTCACGCAGAAAGATGTCCCGATCCGAATAGAGCCACTTGCGGATGATCGGGAAGATGTTTTCCGTGTTGACTGAGACACTGCCGGTTTCCTGAATCATTTTTTCCTCCTTGATACAACTGTCGCGGCCCTCATTGGCCGCGGCAAATGATGAACATTGGCTGCGGGCGGCCGTGGCCGCCGCGGTTCTGCAGCCCCCGTGGCCGCCTTTGGGGTCAGCGGCCACCGAAGCTGCCTGTGGCGTCAGCGGCCGGCTGCGCGCCGTGCGAGGTCGGCGCGGACGATCGCCTGGTAGGCCTCGTGAATGGCCTGGATGAGCGGGTGCCCGGCCGAGGCCAGCTTTGTCTCCTCGATCGCGGCGATCGGCAGGATGTCGATCGGCGACCCGGTCAGGAAGGCCGCCTCCGCGGCGCCCGCCCGGACCTGTTCGATGCTGAGCATGGCCGTGACCAGCTCGGCGCCGGCTTCACGGATGGCGTCGGCCACGTGCCGGCGGGTGATGCCGCGCAGGATCAGCGCATCCGGCGCCGTGAGGATGGCGTTTCCCTGGATGAAGAAGACATTGGAGCGCGAGCCCTCGGTGATGAAGCCGTCGCGGTTGACGAGCAGCAGCTCGAAGGGCCGGCCGAACGGGCGCAGCTGGTCGAAGCCGGCCGCCACCGCCGCCTTGTAGTCAGGGTCGACCGTCTTGATGTTGGGCGTCCGGCGCTCGCGGTAGAGGCAGCCGGTCGGCACGCCGTGCGCAAACTGCTCCGGCGTCGGGTAGTAGGATGGACTCAGGTGGATGACATGGTCGTCGCCGGTCAAAACGAGGCGCAGGTTGGCCGTGTTGAAGGCTTCGCCGGCGGCGGCGATCAGCTGGCGGCTTTCCGCGAGCAGCCGAGCGGGATCGACCGGAAAGGCGCCGGCAACCGAGGCCAGCAGGCGGCTGGCGTGGTCGTCCCAGAACAGGGGCTGGCCGCCCACCAGGCGGACCACTTCATAGTACATGGCCCGGCCGGTCGGCTGGAAATAGGGAGCCGCCGCGGGCGACGAGATGTCGGTCAGGCCGGCCGGCGTCATGATGAGATGGCCGGCGGGGCTTTCGACCATAGGATAGCCCATGCTGTTACCTCTTGCTGTAGACTACCCTGCCGGCTGCCGCCGCGGCTGTCCGCAGCAGAAAGGGCCGGCAAAGCAACTTTCATTATAACATGAGGACGCACGTTCTGCGAAGACGGTCGTATGCCGGTTTGCGGAAAGAAAGGATCCAATTCCGTCCCGAATGGCTGCCCGGTCCTCCGGCAGGCAGCCGGGCAGGCTGCCGTCAGCGGCGGCCGGGCCATGGCCAGGCGATGGCCGGGCGATGGTCAGGCGGCTGTCAGGCGTTGGTCAGGCGGCTGTCAGGCGGCTGTCAGGCGTATGTCAGACGGCAAACAATATGCATATTTATGCATTTGGGAGGGCAAAACCGGCAGTTGTCCGGCCTCCCCGGCGCTGCGGAAAACCGGCTGCAGCGAGCCTTTCCACCGCCCTGAAAGCCGGCGCGGCCCGCATCGGAAGCGCCCTGCGCTGTCGCGGCGGCATCGGCGGCGGCTGGTTTCTCCTATTGTCAAGCGTTGCGCGTTTGTGTATACTATATGCCTGATCAGATAACCGCATTTGCATGACTAATATTTATGCAACATGGGCGCCAAACGGGCGGCCCATGCGTCAATCGGGAGGTTCACGACCCATGGCAAAAGAGAAGATTCTGCTGGCCTATTCCGGCGGGCTCGACACGTCCATCATCATCCCCTGGCTGCTCGAGCACTACGACTGTGAAGTCATCGCGATGGCAGGCGAGGTCGGCATCGAGCTCGACCACGACTTCCTGCGCAGCAAGGCCCTCAAGTGCGGCGCCTCCAAGGTCTACATCGAGGACATCGCCGAGGAGTTCGTCACCGACTACATCTTCCCCACCCTCAAGGCCAACGCCGTCTATGAGGGCAAGTACCTGCTCGGAACCTCCTTCGCCCGCCCGATCATCGCCAAGCGCATGGTCGAGGTCGCCCGCAAGGAAGGCTGCACCGCCATCGCCCACGGCGCCACCGGCAAGGGCAACGACCAGGTCCGCTTCGAGCTGACCGTCAAGGCGCTCGCCCCCGACCTCAAGATCATCGCCCCTTGGCGCATCTGGGACATCAAGTCGCGCGACGAGGAGATCGACTACGCCAACGCCCGCGGCATCCCTGTCCCGGTCACCAAGGCCAACAACTACTCCATGGACCAGAACCTCTGGCACCTCAGCCATGAGGGCATGGACCTCGAGAACCCGGCCAACGAGCCGATGTACGACAAGCTGCTCGAGATGTGCGTGACGCCGGAGAAGGCGCCCGACCAGGCTGGCTACGTCGAGATCGAGTTCGAGAAGGGCATCCCGGTCCGCGTCAACGGCGAGTCGCTCGATCCCGTTGCCATGGTCCGCAAGCTGAACGCCATCGGTGGCGCCCATGGCGTCGGCATCGTCGACATGGTCGAGAACCGGCTGGTCGGCATGAAGTCGCGCGGCGTCTACGAGA
>CAYOHO010000153.1:0-5615 GCA_964403755.1 uncultured Oscillospiraceae bacterium | reverse complement strand
GTCGAGGACTCCGTCTGGGAGAAGATCCTCAGCCTGCGCCAGGCCTGAGAACCGGGCGCCCGAACCGAAAGGGGTCGCCAGGCCTGAGAACCGGGCAACCGGTTCGCAAAACCGGAAGCGCAGACTTCCAGACGCCGAATCGGACTGCCTGATCAAGGCAAGTCAATGAATCCAGTGTGATTTGTTCAATGAAAGAAGGAGATGAAACGTATGGGCAAGGTTTACCCGGGCGCCAAAATACTCGTTGAAGTGTGCGCCGAATGCAAGAAGGATGAGAAGATTCTGATCATCACGGACAACAGCAAGATGGAGATCGGCCTGGCCATGTGGGCCGCCACCGAAGGCTACCCCAACCGCAGCATGATCCTGATGGATGACCGCACCGCCCACGCTGAAGAGCCGGCGCCGCTGGTCCGGGCGGCCATGATGGAAGCCGATGTGCTCTTCAACGCCACCAAATACTCGATCAACAATTCCCAAGCCCGTCAGCTGGCCTGCAAGAATGGCGCCCGCAGCTGCAACATGGCCGATTATTCGCTGGAGATGCTGGAGAGCAGCGGTCTGTTCACGGACTACGAAGAGGCCCGCCGCATGGTCGACAAGGTCGCCCAGGGACTGCCTGGCAAGGTCGCACGCGTAACGACTCCCGGCGGAACCGACTATACGACCAATATCGAAGGCGCCCAGGTGTTCCCGCAATACGGCCGCAGCCTGGTTCCCGGCCAGCCCTCGTCGCCGCCGGACATCGAATGCGCCGTTTATGGCAAGCCTGGATTCGGCGAAGGCGTGATCGTGGCCGACGCTTCGATGACTCATCCTGATCTTGGCATCGTCGAAAACGATCCCGTGACCATGAAGGTGAAGAATGGCACGGTTTACGAGATCACCGGCGGCAAGAACGCCGAGACGCTGAAGCGGATCCTCGCCAGCTACGAGGACAAGCGGGTCTACAACGTCGGCGAAATCGGCGTCGGCCTCAACAAGGCCTGCAAGATTTCTGGCCGCATGCTGGAGGATGAAGGACTTTACCGCACCGTCCACCTCGCGCTCGGCAGCAACGTCTGGATCGGCCCGGGCGACTGCGCCTTCCACCTCGACATGATGATGTGGAACCCGACGCTCCAGATCGACGACCGCCTTGTGCTCAAGGATGGCGAAATCGTCTGGTGAGCTGATGCCCATTGCGGGGCGGGGCAAGCCCCTGACGGGGCAGGGATGGCGAGATCGTCTGGTGAGCGGATGCCCCTTGCCGTTCGCTGAAATTCAAGTGAAAATGCAAATGTGATACAATGAAGCCGCTTCGCAAGAGGCGGCTTCATTGCGGTCGTGATGACTGCAAGCGGCTGGCTGGCCATTGAAACGACAGCTGTAAGTTCGGCTTGATTGCCTGATATGAGAGCGAGACCATGCCCGTGTTTCGAGAGATGATAAGAACCCGTCAACTACTGTCAGACGCAGATATCGCTGCCGTCCTGAACCGTTGCACAAGCGGCGTGCTGGCCTGCGCCGGCGATGATGACTATCCCTATGCCGTGCCGCTGAGTTACGTCTATTTCAGCCAGCGCATCTACTTCCATTCGGCCAGGGCTGGCCACAAGATCGACGCCATCACGCGCGACGCAAAGGTGTCCTTCGCTGTCATCGATGAGGATACAATCGTCAGTGCGGAGTATACGACCTATTTCCGCAGTGTGATTGCCTTCGGCCGAGCCCGGATCGTGGATGGCGAGGAGCGTCAGGCAGCCTTTGCCGCCCTGGTCGACAAATACTCCGGCGATCTGCCGGAGGCGGCGCGGCGCCAGGCCCTCGCTGACTGCGACAAGGCGCTGATCATCGCCATCGACATCGAACACGTGACCGGCAAGGAAGCCATCGAATTCGTCAAAGCCCGGCAGGGCTGAGCCGGCATCTGGGCTTTCGCAGACGCTGCGGCTGAACATGGCGTAGATCGCCTGACAGAGCCGTCGTCAGGCATTTCGGCACAAAGGGCGGAAATCGCCGGAGGGACAGCAGATGAATGGCATCATGATCGAAGGCGCCCGCGAAGGCAACTTGAAAGGCATCTCGCTGGAGCTGCCGCGAGACCGGCTGATCGTTCTCACCGGTCTCTCCGGCTCGGGCAAAACCACCCTGGCTCTGGACGTCCTGTTCCAGGAATGCCAGCGCCAGTATCTGGAGGCCATCGGGCTTCAGGGCATCCGCAAGCCGAAGGTCGACGCTGTCCGCCATGTCTCGCCGGCCATCTTTATCGGCGCCGGCGGGGCGAACCGTAATCCCCGCTCGACCGTCGGCACGATGACCGACATCTATACCGACCTGCGCATGGTCTACGAAAAGCTGGGTGTGCGCGACTGCCCGTTCTGCGGCGCCGCCATCTCGGCGGCCGACTGCAGGGAAACCGTCGTGAAGCATGGCGACGAATACCAGACCTTCATGGACTGCTGCGTGTGCGGCCGCCGCATGGAGAAGCTGACCCGCACCCATTTCTCGTTCAATACCCGCGAGGGCGCCTGCACGACCTGTGCCGGTCTGGGCCGGATCATGACCATCCGTGAAGGGCAGGTCATCCATGCCGAAAAGTCGCTGGAGGATGGTGCGGTCGATTTCTGGGAGCAGAAGTACAAGGAGTACCAGATCGGGAACCTGTACAGCGCCTTCCGCCACTATGGCGTACCAGTCAAGCCGGGCACGCCGGTTGCGGCATTCAGCGCCGGCCAGCGCGCCATCCTGCTGCAGGGCGTGGAGAGCGAGGCGGTTCGGCAGGCGTTTCCGGACATCGCGCCACCGAAGACAGTCGCGGGCGGCCGGTTCGAAGGCGTCTTTACGATGCTCTGGCGCAAGCTGTCCGAACAGGGTGGCGAGCCCGGCTCATTGGCCGACTATTTCGATGAGGCAACCTGTCCGGTCTGCGGCGGTGAGCGGCTGGCGGATGCGGGCCGCCGTGTGACGGTGGCCGGCACACGCCTGCCACAGCTCTCGCTCCTGTCACTGGAGGAGCTGCAGGTTTGGGTCCAGGCCCGGCGCGAGACCCTGGACGCGGCGGCCGTCGGTCTGGTCGAACCCTATCTGGTTGACCTGGAGACGAAGATCCGGCGCCTGGCACAGGTCGGGCTGGGCTACCTGTCGCTCGACCGCCAGACGCTGACCCTTTCCGGCGGCGAAGGGCAGCGGGTAAGGCTGGCTGCGGCGCTGGACTCGGACCTGACTGGTATCCTCTACATTCTCGATGAGCCGACGATCGGACTCCATCCGCGCGACACCGACGGCATGGTCTTGATCCTCAAGCGGCTGCGCGATGCCGGCAACACGGTGCTGGTGATCGAGCATGACCCGGACGTCATGCAGGCGGCGGACCTGATCGTGGACATCGGCCCCGGATCCGGCCGCCATGGTGGGGAAGTGGTCGCCCGGGGCACCCTGGACGAGCTCATGCAGCAGGCGGCATCCGTCACCGGCGCGTGGCTGCGCGGCCAGCGGCAGGCCCTGGCAGCCAGGCAGGAGCAGGCTGCAGCACGCCAGAAACTGGCTGCATCCGGGCAAGCGGAGCAGCGCTTTCCCGAACCGGAACAGGCGCCGCCGCATCCGGCGTTCCGGCCGGGGAGCGGCGAAGGAATCCACATGGCGCAGGTCACGAAGCACAACCTGAAGGGCATCGATGTCGATTTCCCGACTGGCTGCCTGACGGTGGTCACCGGTGTTTCCGGCTCAGGCAAGTCGACACTGGTGTTCGATGTGCTCGCGGAGGCGGCGCGCCGTCCGGAGGAGGCAGCGGATGGCGTCAGGACCGGAACCGGCGGTGGCGCTGGCGGTGGTGCTGGCGGTGGAGCCGGTGCAGCCGGCATGGCCGGACTGTCGGCGTTCGACCAGGTGGTCACGATTGAGCAGGCTGCCATCACCCGGATGAAGCGCTCCAACGTCGCCACCTATTGCGACGCCTACTCGGAGATCCGGAAGATCTTCGGCAGCCTGCCGGAGGCACAGGCGCGCGGCCTCTCGGCGCGCCATTTCTCCTTCAACCTGCCGGGCGGCCGCTGCGAGCGCTGCGAAGGCCTCGGCACCGTGACCAGCAGCATGCTGTTCTTCCAGGACATCGAGGTGACCTGTCCGGTCTGCGGCGGCAGGCAGTTCAGCGACGACGTCCTCGCGGTCGAATACCGCGGCCATTCGATCCGCGATGTCCTGAAAATGTCCGTGGAGGAGGCGCGCGCCCTGTTCCGCGGACACCGGACGACGGCCCGGATCCTGGGGCTGCTCGAGGACGTTGGCCT
This sequence comes from uncultured Oscillospiraceae bacterium, assembly GCA_964403755.1. Taxonomy (GTDB): domain Bacteria; phylum Bacillota; class Clostridia; order Saccharofermentanales; family UBA5734; genus JAXGXQ01. Next base: position 1,347 of record CAYOHO010000153.1, on the reverse strand, counting down.
CGGCTACCTCGAGCTTGGCCAGTCAGTGAAGACCCTGTCCGGCGGCGAGGGGCAGCGCCTGAAGCTGGCCCGCGAGCTGACCGGCGGCCGCGGGAAGCGCACGCTCTACCTGATGGACGAGCCGACCACGGGGCTGCATCCGGTCGATGTCGAGCATTTCCTGGCGATGCTGGAACGCCTGGTCGGTGCCGGACACACGGTGATCGTCGTCGAGCACAATCTGCAGGTTATCCGCGCCGCCGACTGGGTCATCGACCTGGGCCCGGGCGGCGGCGTCCGCGGCGGCGAGGTGGTGTTCACCGGCACGCCGCTGGACCTGCTGCGAAGCGGACGGACGGCGACTGCGGACTACCTGCGGCGGGCCTACGGCGAACCGTAGCGGACCAGTGCGGCCTGGCGTGCCAGCCGGACCGGCACCGGATCCGGCCTGGACGCCTTGATGCAATCAGAGAAAGCGATTAAATCAAGCGGGGAGGCATGGCCATGCCTCCCCGCTTGATTGTGCTACTGGACTATTCAGCTGGATTTTCCGGCCGGCGGTTCAGGCCTGCAGCCTGCTCAGCCGAGGGCGGTGGTGAAGATTTCGGCGACGGCGCCCTTGTCCAGGTCGAGGAAGCCCTCGATGATGCCCTGCGCATTGCAGTTGCACTTCTGGATGACGTCCTGAAGGTCCTCGCGCGGCACGCCGAGCTCGACCAGGGTGATTGGCATGCCGAGCGACTGGAGCCAGGCGCGGAAGCGCTTGAGGCCTTCGTTCGCGACGGCCTTCGGGTCGGCCGGGTTGGGCTCGACGCCGAACACGTTGACTGCGAACTGGGCGACGCGTTCCACATGGATCGATTCGCCATGGTTGACGAGGTACTGCAGCCAGGAGGGCATGACGACGGAGAGGCCGGCGCCGTGAGCTGTGTCGTAGGTGCCGCTCAGCTGGGTCTCCAGCGCGTGCTCGCAGCCCTTTTTCATGCTGAAACGGCCGATGCTCGTCAAGTCGTTATGACTGAAGGAGCCGGACAGCATCAACTCGGCCCGCGCTTCGTAATCCGTCGGATTGGCGAGCGCGATGGGCGCGTATTTGACGACTGTGCGCAGTGTGCCCTCGGCATACTGGTCGCCCAGGTGGCTGGCGGGCGCCATGTAGTAGCGGTTGACCGTGTGGGCGAAGATGTCTGCCGAACCGGCGCCGGTCTGGAACGGCGATACCGTGTAGGTGAGCTCAGGATTCATGATTGCGAAGACAGGACGGCAGACATCCCACATGAAGCCGTACTTGCGATGCGTTTCGATATCGTCGAGCAGGACGCTGGACCGGCTGGTCTCACTGCCGGCTGCGGCCAGGGTATGGATGGT
>CAYOHO010000152.1:0-5636 GCA_964403755.1 uncultured Oscillospiraceae bacterium | reverse complement strand
GAGCAAGGTCTTGGCATGGGTCGTATCAGTGGCGGTCATGCGGAAGATGAACTTGTTGCCCTGCTTGGTGATGGTGGCGTTCGAGGAGGACGGGGTGATCTGCGGGATCTTGGCAGCCTTGGTGACTTCCATGTTGGCGAGCGTGCAGGAGCTGTTGAGGGCGCCGATCATGGCATTGATCTTGTCCTGATTGACGAGCTTCTGGGTGACCGTGACGGACTTGGCTGGAACGCCCTCGTCGTCTTCGGAAATCAGGGTGATCGGAATGTTGCCATTGATGCCGCCCTTGGCATTGATTTCGTTGACGGCCATCTTGACGGCATTGGCCTGGACCGCACCGCTGGTGGCGCCGGAACCGGTCAGGGGGCTGACCACGCCGAGGGTGAACTTCTTGCCGGATGCGGCTGCGGTTGTGGTTCCGGCGGCGGTCGTTGCGGCCGAGCTGCCGGCGGCAGTTGTGCCGGCTTTGGTCGTAGCGGCGGTTGTGGTTGACGAAGTGCCGCAGCCGGCAAGCAGCGCGAGAACGAACGTCATGACCAGAATGAGGGAAACCAGTTTCTTCATGTCAGATCCTCCTGTTTTATTTTGGTTCTTTGCCTGTGGCATGTTGCGGTGACGGTGCAGTGTGCTGTGTCGGAACCCTTCTTCTTCCTCCCTGATCAGAGTCTGGCGATTTCAGCGGTGGCCTTGAGGAACTTGTCGACGTCGGCGGTTGAATGGCAGTGCAGCGGCGATACCCGGATGATGCCATCGAGGCCGAACGGGTGCAGCGAGCGGACGGAATAGTAGTTGCCATCGTTTCGGTCGTAGACGATGACGTGGTGCTTCTGGTACTCCGCGACGGCGTCGGTGTAGTTGATGTTGTCGAACGTGACGGCCATGATGAAATCACGGTTGTCGAAGGTCTCGCGGTCGAAGTGCGCCTTTACGTGCTGGATGTGGCGCAAACCGGGGATCTCCGGCGTTCCTTCCAGCGTGTGGTACATCAGGGCCCGTTCCTGCATCTCGATGTGGTGCACGCCGCACTCGTAGAGCTTGCGGCGGTCGGTCTCCTGGCAGAAATGGCTGCCGATCCAGCAGACATAGTCGACGATTGCGGTCAGGCTGGCGAACAGCGCCGGCGCCGGTCCGCCGATTTCCCATGGGTCGCCGAGATTGCCGCCGATGTTCGGGTGGTCCATGATCGCGACGCGGTCGGAGATGTAGCCGATGCCGAAGCCGCGGCAGCCGAACGTCTTGTAGGCGGCGAAGTTGATCGCGTCGATCGGCACGGCCTGCACGTCGACCAGGCCATGCGGGATGTGCTGGACGGCGTCGACGACGATATAGACGTTGGGGTTCTTGGCCTTGCACTGGCGGGTGATCTCGGCCACGTCGAGGACGGCGCCGGTGTGGTTGGAGGCGGCGATGATGCTGACCAGTACGGTGCCTTCGTCAACCAGGGCCGCGAACGTCTCGGGATCGACGCCGCCGGTCTTCGGGTTCGGCGCCGCGACGCGGAACTCCATGCCATGCTTGCGGGCGTAGTACTTCACCGAGTCATAGGCCGACGGATGGTCCAGGTCGGACACGACGCAGTTCGTGCCTTTCACATTCTCGACGATCGTGCGGACCATCGTGAACATGACCTTGGAAGACGACGTCTCGGTGATGATCTGGCCGTACTTGGGTGCGTTGAAAATGATCCGCGCGTCGGCAAAGCCCTGCAGCGTCTGCTTGCGCAGCGACTTGGCACGCTTGTGCTTGCGCGAGTCGCAGTCCGGGTATCCGTCCGCCTCTGCGATCACGTCGTTGACGGCCTTCAGGCGCAGGGAACCGCCGGCGTTCTCGAAGAAGACGCGCTCACCCGCCTCCGGGTCGGAATCGATGTTCAGGAACCGGGCCTTGATCTCGCGCTGCAGTTCCTCGGAAAACAGGAGGCCATGGGGATAGTCGATCATGTTCGTTTCACTCCTTCATGTCGGTATATGGATGCTTCCTAGTGGTGGATCGGGTGGATGCACTGCGACAGTGGCAAGCGATCGATTGTGTCTCGAAGTTACACGTGTAGATTATTTGCAAATGAAAAACGGCTTCAGGCGCTTCCGCGAATCACAAGACTGACTTTCAGGTATTCGCCTTCCGGCGTCTCGCCATTGATCAGGCGGATCATCTTGTCGGCAACCTTCTGGGCAAATTCCGTCTTGGAGAAGTCGACCGTGGTCAGCTGCGGAGATGTGACCAGGGCCACATCGGTGTTGTCGGTACCGGTGATCGCGATGTCTTCCGGCACGGAAAGCCCCATCTGCTTGATCCGCTGGATGATCTGCGCGGCGAGGAAATCGTTGCCTACCACGAAGGCGGTTGGCCGCTTCTCGGCGCCCTGGCTTGTGATCATGTTGAAGATGCTGTCAAGGATGGTATCGAGCGTCTGGGTGCGGGTGCAGACCAGGCTTTCCTCGATCGGCAGACCGTGCCTGCTCATGGCTTCGACATAAGCCTTGACACGGAAATCGTCGCCCTGTATGCCCCGGGTCTTGTAGCGAATCGGGGGAATCAGCCCGATGCGCTTGTGGCCCTTCAGGGCCAGATAGTCGACGGACTTGCGGACGCCCTCGGCATAGTCGGGCGCCACAGTGACAACCTTGGGATTCAGATCGCCGTAGCTGCGGGTCTTGTAGAGGATGATCGGCACGCCGTTCTCCGCCAGCGTGTTGAGCTGTTGCGTCGACAGGGCGTTCGACATCATGAAGATGCCTTCGTACTGGCGCTTGAGGAGCATGTCGATGAAGCGGTCATCCTCGCGGGTATAGCACATGGAGACGTAGTAGCCCTTTTCCGAGAGAATGCTTTCCAGTTCCGACAGCCAGTCGTTGCGGAAATTGTCAGCCACGAAGGCGATCTGGTTCGACTTGCTGGTCTTCAGGCCGCGGGCCAGCTGGTTGGGATAGTAGCCCAGCGTTTCGACCGCCTTGAGGACGGCCTTGCGCTTTTCATCGCTGACGTATTTCGTATTATTCAGCACATATGAGACGACGGCAGAAGAAACCCCTGCTTCCCTGGCAACGTCATCTCGTGTAGCCAACTTCTTCATAAATACGCCTAAACCTCATTGATACCAACATCTACACGTGTTACTACGCCAACAATACAACCGGAAATGAGCGATGTCAACCCTCCCGGCCAGACTCGGGCCGCCGATATTCGCACAATGATTTTGTGCAACCTGCATGGGCGATCGGTTCTATCGCATTTTCACCCGCTTCGTCTGTGCTGAAGGCAGCGGCAATCACCCAGAGACATTGGCCTGCAGCGCGCCATTCTTCGAGATTACTCAGTTGTCGCACTCTTTGACAATTATTTGAGATTTACGAAATAGCGTATTACAATGATATCAATGAACCCTCGTCGAAAGGAGCAATGATTATGGGCAAATTCCTGGTAAAGAAGACCAACACCGGATTCAAGTTTGACCTGCTCGCTACCAATGGTGAACCCATCGCAGCCTCGGAAGTCTATTCCAGTGAAGACTCCTGCAACAAGGGCATTGAAAGCGTCATCAAGAATGCTCCGATAGCCAACTTCGAGGACCAGACCGTCGACCCTGTTGTCACGGCTGTCAACCCGAAGTTCGAACTGTACAAGGACAAGGCCGGCGAATTCCGCTTCCGCCTGAAGGCACGGAACGGCGAGATCATCGCCACCTCTGAAGGCTACAAGGCCAAGCCCAGCGCCCTCAACGGCATCGAAAGCGTCCGGAAGAACGCAGCCGGCGCCAAGATCGAGAAGGCCGGAGCCGAGGCCGCTCCGAAGGCGTAACCCGATGACTTAACCTGAAGGCGTAATCCGATGGCTTAACCCAAAGACACCCCCGAGCACGCAGCCGGACAGCTCCTTCCCTGTTCACACAATCAGAAAGCACCCGCAAGCCGGGTGCTTTCTGCTGTCTGGACGCCTTCGTCCGGACTGCGCAAATTCATTTATGGCGGCGAACCCGCTCGCAGCGAAGCAGCACGGCTGAAAGCGCACTCGAGCCGAAACAGCGGTGCGTTTCGCGCCGGCGGCTAGATTTCGCTCTGGATCATCTGCCGGATCTCGCGGATGTTCGGCACCCGTCCGGTCGACTTGATCTTCCCGTTCACGATCAGCCCGGGCGTGCGCATGATGCCGGCGGCTGCGATGTCCACCATGTCGGTCACGTAGATGACTTCCGTATCCAGGCCCATTTCCTTGAGCGCCGCCTGGGTCGCCAGCAGCAGGTTCTTGCAGTTCTTGCATCCCGGTCCGAGCACCTTGATTTCCATTGTCCTGATCCTCCTTGCCGAATTGGTATTTTTTATCAGCTTTTTAACTGCTGTTTCTGTCTCACGGTTTCAGCCAATGAGTGTTGATCACGGCTGGTTCTCACAATTGGCTGACGCCGGTTCGCTGCCTTGTGCGGCGGCTTGTGCTTCCCTGCCCAATCCAGCTTGCGTCCGGCCCTTCTGCGTCGTCCGGTACTGCCGGTAGCCGCCGGAGAGGTTGTACACCTTGCGGAAGCCCCGCCCGAGCAGGATGTTCTGGGCGGCGTTGCCGGTTGTGCCCTTGTTGCAGTAGGTGACGACCGGTTTCTCCGGGTCGAGCTCACCCAGGTGTTCGCGCAGGGCCTCATGGGGGAGGCTGACCGCATCTGCCACATGCCCGGCGGCATACTGCTTTGTCACCCGCGTGTCGACAACCTGGATCTCACCGGGCGCGAAGCGTTCCAGTGCCTCATCCGTCAGCAGTTCGCGGCCGCGGCTGATCGCGTTGTCCAGGATCATGCCGGTGTAGATGACCGGGTCCTTGGTCGTGGCGAATGGCGGCGCATAGGCGAGGTCGAGGTGGAACAGGTCGGCCGCGGTCAGGCCCGCCGTCATCGCCGTGACAAAGACGTCGATCCGCTTGTCGACCCCGGCCGGTCCGACGATCTGGACGCCAAGCAGCCGGCCGCTCGCCCGGTCGGCGATCGCCTTGATGACCATCTCGCGCCCGCCGAAGTATTCCGGCTTGTCCGGCTTGATGTTGTGGCAGACCACAACATCAAAGCCGCGGGCGCGGGCTTCCGCCTCGCGCAGGCCGGTTGCCGCGACCGTGAGCTCGAACGCCCGGAAGATCCCGGTGCCGGCGATGCCGCGATGCGTCAGGGGACCGCCGGTCAGCGCGTCGCCGGCGATCCGGCCCATCTTGTTGGCCGTCGAGCCCAGCGGCCGGTAGAGCGGCTTCCCGTCGACAATCGAGAAGCTTTCGGCACAGTCGCCGCAGGCGTAGACATCGGGAACACTCGTGCGCATCTGGCGGTCGACGGCTATCGCGCCCGAGGGACCCAGGGTCACGCCGATCGAGCGCGCCAGGGCTGTCGCGGGCCGGATGCCGACCGCCATGATCACCAGTTCGGCCGGGATGGCGGTCCCATCCTCGAGGATCACCCGCTCTGATTCGATCACGCGAGCGCCCTGGCCGGCGACGACGGTCACGCCGTTCGCGAGCAGATGCTCGTGCAGGTACGGCGCCATGTCCGGATCGAGGAACGGGCAGATCTGCGGCAGCTTCTCGACCAGTGTCACCTTCAGGCCGGCGCGGGCCAGGTTCTCCACCATCTCCAGGCCGATGAAGCCGCTGCCGAGGATCACGGCCGT
>CAYOHO010000151.1:0-5640 GCA_964403755.1 uncultured Oscillospiraceae bacterium | reverse complement strand
AGAAAAAACAGGGGCAAAAGCGATTTTGCCCCCTTGGGAAAAGGAAGAATTTCACATGTATGACAGGTCGCCATTTAGTGAAAATGATGAGGAACGCTCAACGGACGCTTTCAGCGCAGGGCCGGGCAGCCGCTTTCGGTGGCATGGCGCCACATCAGTCTGATCGGGTGGCTATTTCCGGCTGGCGGCCGGCAGGTCCTGGAAGCGGATCGCCCGGGTATGGCGGATGGGCTCCCAGCGGTGGTTGTTGCGGAACGTGAACAGGGCGATGACGTTGATCGGAATCCAGCTGGCGAGGAAGAACCAGTACATCAGGATGCCCTTGAGCAGGCCCGGCTTGAGCTTGCGCTCCATGATGCTGACCTGGAGGGCAGACAGGACGCTGCCGGCCACGAAGAGGACCAGGGTCAGGTAGAACATGTCAAAAAGCGGTGTGAGCGGGAACAGCGGCTGCTTCAGCACAAACAGGCGCAGCAGCAGACCGGTCAGGCTGAGGTAGAACCCGGCGTACTGGGAGACAACGCCCAGGCAGTACATGACCGCATCGCCAATCACCTTGTCGGGCGCGGCCAGCCACTGGCGGACCAGCGGGACCATGTAGCGGGAGACGACCTGGAGAACGCCGATCGACCAGCGCTTGCGCTGCTTCCAGGACTGCTCGAACGTCATCGGCTGCTCATCGTAGGTGAGTGCCTCGGGCACCCAGGCAACGCGCTCGCCGGCCATGACGCTCTGCAGCGTGAACTCGATGTCCTCGGTCAGGGTGTGGGTGCGCCAGCCGCCGAGCTTGCGCAGCAGGGCGTCGGAAACCATGAAGGCGGTGCCGTTGAGCGCGGCGGAGACGCCGGCCACCCGGCGCGGATGGCAGTAGAAGCGGTTGTTCATCATGTAGTAGATCGAGGTGCAGGACGAGATGACCGTGTCATACGGATTCTTGCTGTCGCGGTAGCCCTGGGCGATCTGGTAGCCTTCGCAGAGGGTCCGGTTCATGTGCAGCAGGAAGTCCGGGTCGACGACGTTGTCGGCATCGAAGATGCAGTAGGCATCGGCGCGCAGGTCGTTCGGCAGGTGGTCGAAGACATAGGAAAGCGCCTGCCCCTTGGTGCGGATCGGCACCATGCAGCTGAGGATTCGGGCGCCGTGCGCCAGGGCGACTTCTTCTGTGTTGTCCGTGCAGTTGTTGGGGATGACCACGACATTGAAGAGCTCGGCCGGATAGTTTAGCCGCTTGAGGCTGTCGATCAGCGGGCCGACAACCATGCTTTCGTTGCGTGCCGGGATGAGGATTGTGAAGCGGTGGCGGGGCGCCACAGGTGCGGCGGCGGGCAGCCGGCGGAACGAAAGCAGTGTCATGACCAGCCAGTACAGTCCAATGACCGTGCAGGCAATGCTCAGGATCCAGATAACGAGGATGGCCAGGTGAAAGGCTTCAAACATCATGCTGACTCTTTCCGTATGCGGATGCCTGTCGCTGTGAACAGGCATTCAATCTCCCGAGGGGCGGCGTGCAAAGTCAACGATTCTGGCTGAACCGGACCACGTCTATCATAGCAATAGGATTTTATGGACACAATTGAGCAGGACGCCGATATTTAGGATGGATTGCGTCCATAATCTGTATGATTTTACGTTTTGTGTTGCTATTTGTATTCAGGAAGCCGGCTGCTGCCGTCTATTTGCGGTGTTCGTCCATGTGGTCAATCGGGATCGCGCGGGTGTGGCGGACTTCCTCCCAGCGGAAATCATGGCGGAAGATGCCGAGCGCGACGATGTTGACCGGCACCGAGATGCCGGCAAAGATCGGGAAGGCAAGCACAGCCTTGATGATGCGCCAGGTCAGCTTGCGCTCGATGATGACGACCACCAGGGCCATGGCCATCGGGAACAGGATCGACATCAGCAGCGATGGACCGAACATGTCGTAGATCTGGGTCAGCGGAATCAGCGGGTACTTCAGCACGACCAGCCGCAGCACGACGCCGAGCGTGAAGACAATGACCGACAAGTAGGTTGCGACCGGGGTCAGCGCATAGAGGATGAAGTCGATGTTCACCTTCGTCGGCTTCAGGCGGACGGCATGCAGCAGGCGCCCGAAATAGAGCGACAGGACCTGCAGGAAGCCGACCTGCCAGCGGCGGCGCTGCTTCCAGGTCTGCCCGAAGGTCAGCGACTGCTCGTCGTAGGTGATGGCATCGGGAACCCAGCCGACGCTTTCGCCGGCGATGATGCACTGCATCGTCATCTCGAAGTCTTCCGCCAGGGTGCAGGTGCGCAGGCCGCCCAGCCGGTCGACCAGGTCGCGCGACAGCATAAAGCCCGTGCCAAGAATCGTGGCGGAGAGCTGGAAGACATGATGGGGATGGTTGTAGAAGCGGCTGCCGAGCCAGTAGTTGATCGCCCAGGTGCCCGAGTTCCACGTGTCGTGGGGGTTCTTGGTGTCGCGGTAGCCCTGGGCCGCGTGCAGGCCGCCGCAGAGCGCATGGTTCATCTGGCGCAGGAAACAGGGGTGCGCAAGGTTGTCGGCGTCAAAGATGCAGAAGGCATCATACGCCAGGTCAGCCGGGAGGTTCTCGTAGCCCCAGGCCAGCGCCTCGCCCTTGGAGCGCACCGGCAGCGGGCACTGGAGCACGCGCGCACCGTGTCGGGCGGCAACCGCAGCCGTGTCGTCGGTGCAGTTGTTCGTCACGACGACGACCTCGAAGAGGTCGCGCGGATAGTCCTGGCGGAGCAGGCTGTCGATGAGATGGCCAATGACCACGGCCTCGTTGCGGGCGGCAATGAGGACGAGAAATCGCTTTTCCGGGGGAACCGGCTTGTGTACGTGCGCCATGCGCGTCAGGCCGATCACGGCCATGAATACATAGTAGGCGCCATACAGAACCAGAATGATGCTCATCACCCAGATGATATCGAGCAGAAGCTTATCCATGATTCGTTTCCCGTCTTCAGTTGATTGCCTGTTCTGATGCCGCATCTCGTCCTGTCAGGCTTCAGGCAGTACGATTCATTTTACCTGTCCGTCTCATTTCATGCAATCATCCGCGATACCTTTCCGGCAGCGCCATCCGGATCTGGCTGATATGACGAAAATTCAAGCCCGCCGCCGGCGGCGGCACCGACATGACAATTGCAGACACTTCAGTTATACTTGGCATGTAGACCGGTCAGCCGAAAGGACAGACGGCTGGCATCAGGCGCAGAAAGGGCTTCACCAACCCATGCCGAAAATCAAGATTCTTGTCCTGACAGACCACATGCCCTGGGGCCACCGCTCCATCGCCCGCTCCCTGCATCAGGAACAGTCGGTCCTGGCCGACCCGGAGCAGATCGAGTTCGAGTATCTCGAGTTCAAGACCAACACAACCGGCGGCGGGGTCGGCTATACGCTGATCAGCCGCTACTTTCCATCATCGCACAAGTTGTTCCACCAGCTATCCAAGCCCCGCATCTCGCGTGAATTCGTGCGGCAGGTTTCCAAAATAAACCTGCCTGCCCTGAGGAAGAAGATCGAGGAGATCCAGCCGGACCTGATCATCTGCACGTACTTCCTGCTGACCGACGCCCTGCAGTCCTGGCGCGAGAAGGAAACCACCTCGTTCGCCCTTTGGACGGTCGTTCCGGATCCATGGACCTGCAACCCCGTCGCCTTCACACGCGGCTGCGACCTCCACATCGTCTATGACGAGCGGGCGGCGCGGCAGGCCATCGAGCATGGCATCGAGCCCGACAAGATTCTCGTCACCGGCTGGTGGACACGCCCGGAGATGTACCGCAGCTTCGACAGGGAGGAATGCCGGCGCAAGCTCGGCATCGGCAGCGACCGGCCGGTCATCTTCGTCGGCGGCGGCAGCCTGGGCACGGCGTCGGTCACCCGTCTGCTGCCGACCCTGCTCTTCCTGAAGAAGGACGTCCAGTTCATCATCAACACCGGCATCGACAAGGCGGCGCTGAAGAACGTCGAGCGCTTCACCCGCATCCTCAAGCGCTTCCGCAAGGATGACCGCATCCGGATCCTCACGCTGGGCTGGATCGACAACATGGCCGAGGTCCTGGCCGCCTCCGACATTGTCTTCGGCAAGGCCGGCCCGAACTTCCTGTTCGACTGCGTCGCCTGCCGCAAGCCGTTCGTGGCCGTCACCCATATCGGCGGCCAGGAGGATGGCAACATCGACCTGATCCGCGAAAAGGAGATCGGGTGGGTGAAGGAAAAGCGGCGCGAGATGGTCCGCTTCCTCAAGGACTATCTTGAGCGGCCCGCCTATTATGAACAGCTCTACGCCGCGAATATCGAGCGTGAGGCACAGCTGAACCAGAGGAGCGCTGCCGTCATTGCCGAACACATCCGGGCCTTCGAGCCGCCGGTCGCCATGCAGCGTGCCAGGACCAGCAGCCGTCAGCTGACCGAGGCGTTCAAGAAGTTCCGGGAACGGGCCCGAGCCCGGGCAGCCGCCCGGCCGCCGCTTAAGCCGCTGCCGAAGTTCCGCCTCAAGCCGCGCCTCAAGCTGAAGCCAAATTCCAAGGCGCTGGTCTGGATCCGGAAATGGCCGAAGGAGCACAGGCACCGCAAGCCCTGACCGTAGCTTTGACCGCAAGCCCTGACTGCAGCCCTGACCGCAAGCCCTGACCGCAGCAGTCATCATGTCACGTCAGCCGGCCTTCTCGAAGGCCGGCTTTTTCGTGTCCCGTGCCAAGCGTTCTCCGGTCAGGTACGCCAGCAGCTTTCCGGTCCACCGGCCGTTTTGCGGCGCACCAGCTGCTTTGCGGCGCACCGGCCATTTCTGCAGAATCTGCTAGAATGAAGGCAGCACCGGAAACCGAAGGGAGGCACGATCATGGCATTTTTTGACAAGTTGGGAAAGAAGCTTGAGGGCATGGTCCAGGACGCGCAGGAAAAGACCAGCGACTTCATCGAGATCAACCGGCTGAATGCTCAGGTTCGCAGTGAACGGGATGCAATTGATGGCATGCAGCGGAACATCGGTTTGATCATGCACAAGCGCTACCAGGCCGGCGAGTCCGTGCCGGACGAGATCCGCGCCGACCTGGAGAGCATCTCGGCCCGGCTGGAAAAGATAGCCGGGCTCGAGGCCAGGATCGAGGAGACCCGGCGCAGCAGCGGGGTGGCCCAGTCCGGCCCCTCGGGAGCGGAGCCGGTTCAGCCGGCAGGCGCTGAACCGGTCGAACCGACAGGCGCTGAACCGATCGGACCTGCAGAAGAAGCAGCAGTCCCGCCGGAAACGGCGGACAAGGCCAGCAGCCAGGCGAGCACCCCGGAGCAGCCGGAAACAGTCGCGATAGCCGGTCAGCCGGACGCCGAGCGGCGCCGGTTCTGTACCAATTGCGGCGCACCGCTGGCCCCGGGCAAGCCGTTCTGCGGCAACTGCGGCCAGCGCAGCGACTGAAGCGCCGGCTTCAGCCGAGCAGTTCTCCGGCCGGTATCTCGAGGATGGCGGCCAGGTCAAACAGCCGCGAAAGCGGCATGTCGAGCTCTCCGCGTTCATATTTGATGATCTGGGTGACGGAGGCATCGAGCCGGTCCGCCAGATCCTGATGGGTCAGGCGGTGGTCCTCCCTGGCCCGGGCCAGACGCTGGCCCATGGCCGGAGTCACCTTCACATTATCGAATTGAGCCATGGCGCC
>CAYOHO010000150.1:0-5670 GCA_964403755.1 uncultured Oscillospiraceae bacterium | reverse complement strand
GGATGCCAATCGATATCAGCGTCTCCAAAATCTGGAACTTGTCATTGACCGAGAATGAAATGCCCTCGGCCTGCGCGCCATCGCGCAAGGTGGTGTCGAAAATCTCGATATTGCGGCTGGTGCCTCCGCCTGTCATAGCCTGCTCTCCCCTTTCCTTTTGATGATGCTGGACCCGGCCTGGCCGGTTCAGTCCTTGCCGCCGCTGCCGCCGGTGCGGCGCATGCGTCCGTCGCGTCATGTGCGGCGAATGCGGCGAATACGGCGTGTTTGGCGTGTTCGGCCGGTGCGGCGTCACGGCCGGCATGCGTTCCGGGCCATTCTTGTGCCGGAATCGGCCTTTCCGCCGGGATACCCAAAGCATATCCCCCGCCCCCGGAATGCACAATAACGATCCAGCGCTATTTTCTTCACACTTTCTGCCGGTTACCGGACAATACCGCCTATGCTATACTGTTCCTTGTCCGCCGCCGCACCCCGGTCCCGGGGCGTCCGGGCGGCAAGCGCCGCGCGTCGGCATGTATCGGGAGCATTGACCTTGAGCCTTTTGTCGATTGAACAGATAGAGCATTCCTACTTTGGCCGCAAGGTGCTGGATGGCATCTCGCTGCGGCTTGACCGCGGCGAGCGTCTGGCGCTGATCGGCGAGAACGGGGCCGGCAAGACCACCCTGATGCGCCTGATCATGGGCCTGGAGAAGCCGGATGCCGGCCGCATCGTGCTGGCGAACCAGGCGATCCCGGCCTATCTGTCTCAGATGCAGGACGTCTCCGAGTATGCCGGCGCCAGTTCGCTGATGAACCCGCAGCTGGCGCGGCTCGAGGACGAGCTGCGCACGCTCGAGCACGAGATCGCGGCCACGGCGCATCAGCCGGCGGCCCACGCGCGCGCCCTCGCCCGCTATGCCGAGCGGACGGCCGCCTTCGAGTCGCTGGGCGGCTACGACTTCCCTCGCCGCATGAACGAGGCCCTGCGCGGCCTCGGGCTTGAGGAGGATGTCATCCTGCGCCCGGTGGCATCGCTGTCGGGCGGCGAGAAGATGCGGGTGGCCCTGGCCCGCATGCTGCTGAGCGAACCGGACCTGCTGCTGCTGGACGAGCCGACCAACCATCTCGACCTCGATGCGATGGAATGGCTCGAGCGCTATCTCACCGCCTTCAAGGGCGCCGTGCTGCTGATCTCGCACGACCGGACCTTCATCGACCATACGGCCACTGCGGTCGCCGAGCTGGCCGGCGGCCATATCACAGTGCGGCCCGGCAACTACACCCAGTTCCGCGAGATCGAGGCGGCCGAGCAGTACACCGTCGGCCGCGAGCTCAAGAAGATGGAGCGTGAGCTGGCGCACCAGAAGGCCGTCACCCAGACGATGCTCTCGCACCGCAAGATGTCGTCCTACCATGCCCGTGAGAAGGTGGTCGCCAAGATGACCGAGGAGCTCGGCCGCATCCGCGAGCGCAGCTCCCGGCCTGGCCAGCGCCTCCTCTTCTCGTTCCTGCCTACAGCCAGCGAGGGCGACCCCAACCGCATCCTGCTGCAGGCCGACCGCCTCAGCCGCAGCTTCGGCGACCGGCTCCTGTTCCGCGACGCCACCTTCCACCTGCGCTGCGGCGAGCGCCTCTTCCTCCTCGGCCCCAACGGCTGCGGCAAGTCGACCCTGCTCTCGATCCTGCTCGGCCGCCTGCCGGCCGACAGCGGCAGCGTCAGCCTGTCGTCGCGCTCCGTGTTCGGCCTGATGAGCCAGGAGTTCAGCTTTCCCGACGAGTCGGCCTCCATCCTGGAGACCCTGCAGTCAGCCTATGACCTGGATGACGGCCAGGCGCGCAGCCTGCTGGCGCGCTACGGCTTCCGCGACATCGACGTGTTCAAGACCGTCTCGGTGCTGAGCGGCGGCGAACGCGCCCGCCTGTACCTCTGCCACCTGCTGCTCGACCGGCCCGACCTGCTCTTCCTCGACGAACCGACCAACCATCTGGACATCCGCTCGCGTGAAATCCTCGAGTCGGCGCTGCTGGAGTACAGCGGCGCGCTGCTCGTCGTCAGCCACGACCGCTACCTGATCGAGCGCCTGGCAACCCGTGTGCTGGGCTTCATCGGTGCGGCCGTCCTGCCGTTCGACCGCTACAGCGATTATTCCACCGCCCGCGACAAGGCGGCAGCCGCCGGCAGGGCGGCCGGTTCGGCAGCAAACGGGCCGGGGGCAGCCGGTTCGGCGAGGAACCAACCGGCATCGGCCAATGGGGATGGTTCAGCGGATACAGCCGGTGCGGCCGGCGAAAGCAGCGGAGCGGGCCGAAAAGGCGCTGCCGCCGGTTCCGGCGAGACGGCTGCTTCGGCTGGCGAAGACGCAGCGGCCGCGACCCGCGCCATGGGCGCAAGCCGGGCGCGCGAGCGGCGCGAGATCGCGCTGCGCAAGGAGCGCATGCGCCAGCTGGAGCAGCAGATCGAGACGGATGAAGCGCGCAAGGCGGAGATGGAGCAGGCGTTCGCCGGCAACAGCGACCCGGGCCTCTACGATGCCTATGCCGAACTGGTGCGCGAACTCGAGGAAGCCTATACCGAATATCTCCAGCTCGCAGAAGAGCAGGGCTGATCGGCCTCAGGGCATGAGCAACCGGATGGCCCGGTGGCGGCGGTTCACGACCAGCCGCGGACGGATCGGCTTCAGGGCATGAGCAGGCGGATGGCGTGGGGCACGACCGAGATATCGACCGGCAGCTCGCCGACCTGCTCCCCGTCGAGGTCCAGCTTGACCGGTTCGGTGTCGCGGCTGCTGATGCGCAGGTGGGCGGTCTGGAAATAGGTGATGCCTTCACTGTTGACATGCTCGCCGTTGTTCAGCATGGCAAGGATCGGCAGCAGTTCCAGCAGGTTCTGCTTGTGGACAACTAGCACGTCGAGCAGGCCGTCATCATAGCTGGCCTGGGGCGCAATGCAGGGGAAGCCGGCAACACTGGACGTGTTTGCAACCAGGAACACGAGGATGTCGCTTTCCATGGTGCATTCATCGGACTCGATCAGCACCGGGATGCTGCGGACCAGCTGGTTCGGCAGGTCGAGGGTGGCATTGATGAAGTAGGCCAGCTGTCCGAACATGGTCTTGCTCTCGGAAGGCGTCCGGTAGGCGATGTCGGTCATCATCCCGCCGGCGACGACATTGAAGAAATAGCGGTCATTCGCCTTGCCGACGTCAACTGCCTTCACCTTGAACTGGCGGATCATCGCCTTGTAGTCCTCGATTTCGCGCGGGATCTGCAGGATGCGGGCGAAGTCGTTGATCGTGCCGCCCGGATAGATGGCCAGCGGTGTCTGGTGATGCCCATCGACCAGGCCATTGACCACTTCGTGCATCGTGCCGTCGCCGCCGACAGCCACGACCAGGTCAACCTGGAACGGACTGAAATAGCGGGCGGCGCGATAGGCGTCGCCGGCACCGGCGGTCTCGATGACCTCTGCCTGGCGGATGGTTCCATCCTGAAGCAGGTCATGGATGATCCGGTCCATGTTCTTCTGGGCGGTCTGGCGACCGGCTGATGGATTGACGATGACTCTGACGCGCAACTTCCCTCTACCTCGCTGACACATTGCCCCGTTTCCGGGCTGGCTTCTCGCCGCTGATGCATGGCTCAAGTGGGTTCAGGCATGGCTCATATGGCTACAGGCATGGCTCAAGTGGGTTCAGGTGTGGCTCAAGCGGGTTCAGGCATGGTCCCCTTATTATATCATGATGGCCGGCCAGCGGTGAACCGGCGGGTGCGGCCAGGCGTTCAAGCGGGTGCGGCCAGGCGCTCAGGCGGGTGCGGCCGGGCGCTCAGGCGGGTGCGGCCGGGCGCTCAGGCGGGCAGGAACTCGAGCAGAACGACCTTTTTGTCGACACGGCGCCGGTAGGTGACCTTGCCGCCGTAGTTTGCCTTCGTGAGTGCGGTCGTCAGCATCTTCTCGAGGTCACTCAGGGTTGGCAGGTCGCTGCCGGTATAGAGGACCTCGATCTGGCTGGCCTTGGTCACGGGATCCGGCAGGCCGGCGACAAAGGCGTTGATGCGCTTCTGCAGGTCGCTGCGGCTGGCCGAGGCCAGGCTGTTCAGGCGATAGTAGGCGGCGGAGTCCTCGCCGGCGGCCGGATAGCGGGACGCCGTCCAGGCGTGGGTCTCGCGCATGCGGGCATCGGAGCGCAGGAAGTGGACGTGGTCGACCGGAGCGCTGCTGCCGCCATCGGGCGTGGGGTCATCGTAGGTGACGTCGACGTGGTACCAGGCCGAGCCGACTTTCACGAGGTCCCAGGCGTGGTTGACGCCCTCGGCGGTGCCGGTCGGCATCTTCACCTCGAAGCCGAGCTGCTGCGCCACCAGCTGGAACGAGGCGGCATAGCCCTGGCAGAGCGCTAGGCCGTCGAGCAGGCCGCTGGCGGCGTTGCTGCGCTCGCGGTTGAGCGTCGGGTCGCCGAGCGCGGCCTCGTCGTAGCGGATCAGGTGCACCAGGTCGTCATGGATCGACAGAAGCTGGCGCACGGGATCGGTGCTGGCGGCCTTCGCCGCTGCCGCCACCGCGGCCGCCTTCTGCACGAGCTTTGTCTGGCGCTGCAGGATTGCCGCCGTGGTCTGGCCGGCTGCCGAATCGATGAATCCGGGCTTGATGGTCAGGGCATTCAGGGTTGAAGTCGCGGCATGGAGCAGCGAATAGCTGGCGCTGGCCTGGCCGCTGAGAAAATAGAACTCGGGGTGGCTGTAGTAGATCTCCTGGAACAGGTCAAAGACATGCTCAATGGTCGCATCGGCCTGGTCGGCCGGGATTCTGGCCGCGGTCAGTGCGTCGTCGAGCACGATCTCGCGGCTGACCGACTTGACGCCGGCCAGCAGCAGTTCCCTGACCCTGGCATCGAACGCTGCCGCCGTGCTGGCGGAACTGCCTGGCGTCGGCGTGGCGTTGCCGGGCCGCGTGGTCATGCCCTTTGATGAGGTGCCGGCTGTCGTGGCCTGGGTCGCTGACGATGCAGCCGAGGAGGCCGCAGGTGTGGGGGCAGCCGTTGGCGACGGCCGGGCGGTCGTCGCGCTCTCGCTCGGCAGGGTTGGCGCCGGCGGCAGCGGCTCGAACAGGAGCTTGATGATCGAGCAGCCGCTGAGCGGCGCCACAAGCAGCGCCAGTCCCAGGAGCAGCGCGGCCAGGCGGACGCGCGCGCCGCGGCCGGTCACCGGATTCTGCGCCAATGGCCTGGACGGCCGTGCGGGCGATCCTTTCTCAGGGGCTGTCAGGTTGAATTGCATGATGATCCTCAAGCCGGCAGCAGCTCGGCTTCTCCATTCTGTTCCAGCAGCTGCCGGACTTCGCGGCGGGCCGGCATGGCGGGGATGCCGCCACGGCGGCCGACGCAGCAGGCGGCAACCGCGTTGCCGACGCTGAGCAGTTCGCGGGCGGTCTGGCTATCGATGGTTTCGGGCGTCAGGCCGCGCTCGAGCATGGCGGCCAGGAAGCCGCCCCAGAACGAGTCGCCGGCGCCAGTCGTGTCGACGACCTTGGCCGGGTAGATGGGCACGTGGACGGTTCCGGTACTCGTTGCCGCCAATGCGCCTTCTCCGCCCAGCGTGACAACGACGACCGACGGCCCGAGGGTCCGAAGCTTCTCCGCGGCAGCAGCTCCTCGTAATCGGGGTACACGGACTCGCCCAGCCTGCGGGT
>CAYOHO010000149.1:0-5671 GCA_964403755.1 uncultured Oscillospiraceae bacterium | reverse complement strand
GGAGGAAACGTCATGCGTATCGATCCGAGCTCATTGGACCTGAAAGAAAAGGTCATCCATATCGGCCGCGTTTCCAAGACCGTCAAGGGCGGCCGCAACTTCCGCTTCTCCGCACTCGTCATCGTCGGCGACGAGAACGGCCATGTCGGCAAGGGCCTTGGCAAGGCCGCTGAAATCCCCGATGCCATCCGCAAGGGCATCGAGGATGCCAAGAAGAACCTGATTTCCGTGCCGATCGCCGAGAGCACCATCCCGCACGGCACCGTCGGCGTCTTCGGCGCCGGCCAGGTCCTGCTCAAGCCTGCTGCCAGCGGTACCGGCGTCATCGCCGGCGGCCCGGTCCGTGCAGTCCTCGAGCTTGCCGGCATCAAGGACATCCGCACGAAGTCCCTTGGCAGCAACAACCCGAACAACATGGTCAATGCCACCATGGAAGGGCTCAAGAACCTGATGTCTCCCGAACAGGTCGCGCGTCTGCGCGGCAAGTCGGTTGAAGACATCCTGTAAGGAGGGGCAACAACATGGCCAAGCTGCAGATCACGCTCCTCAAGAGCATCAACAGCATCCAGAAGAACCAGATCGCCACCATCAAGGCGCTCGGGCTGCACAAAATCGGCCAGACCGTCGAGCAGGAAGACAATGCCGCCATCCGCGGCATGGTCCGTCTGGTGGCTCATATGGTCCGCTGCGAAGAAGCATAAGGAGGAAACCAGCATGAAGCTCAACGAAATCACGGCTTCTGTCGGGGCCCGCACAAAGGCGTACCGCAAGGGCCGCGGCGTCGGCTCCGGCAACGGCAAGACCGGCGGCCGCGGACACAAGGGCCAGAACGCCCGTGCCGGCGGCGGCGTCCGTCCCGGCTTTGAAGGCGGCCAGATGCCCATCTACCGCCGTCTGCCGAAGCGCGGCTTCAACAACAAGAAGTTCGCTCCCGCCTATATCGAAATCAACGTCGGCGCCCTCGAGGCGTTCGCCGACGGCTCGGTTGTCGACGCGGCCGCCATCGACGCGGCTGGCCTGGCTTCCGTGGCCAAGGTCAATGACGGCATCAAGATCCTCGGCAGTGGCGAGCTCAGCCGCAAGCTGACCGTCAAGGCCACGGCCTTCACCGCCAGCGCCCGTGAAAAGATTGAAAAAGCTGGAGGAACAGCCGAGGAGGTTTGACTATGCCGGGTATGACCGACACCCTCAGGAATGCCGTCCGGATCCCAGACCTGCGCAAGAAACTGCTGTTCACGTTTGCCATGATGGTCGTCTACCGCATCGGCATCCGGATCCCGGTCCCCGGCATCGACCAGATCGCCTTCACGGCCCTGATCGAGCGCTTCGGACAGCTGGGCTCGCTGCTTGACATCATCTCGGGCGGCGCGTTCAAGCAGGTATCCATCTTCGCGATGGGCATCACGCCGTACATCAACTCGTCTATCATCATGCAGCTGCTGACCGTCGCGATCCCGGCCCTCGAGCGTCTCCAGAAGGAAGGCGAAGAAGGCCGGAAGAAGATCCAGCAGTATGTCCGCTACGTCACCATCGGCCTCGCGCTGATCCAGGCCACCGCCTACTGGTACGTCACCCGCACGGCTTCCGCCAGTACGCTCCCGGCCGCCGTCAACGCGCTGCTGATCATCTTCAGCTTTACCGCCGGCACCGCATTCATCATGTGGATCGGCGAGCAGATCAACGAGTTCGGCATCGGCAACGGCATCTCGCTCATCATCTTCACGGGCATCGTGACCCGCGGACCGAGCGGCATCCAGACCCTGTTCGCCTACTTCCGCCAGGTCCAGGTGACCAGCAACGTCATCGTCTCGGGTATCCTGACGATCGTTGTCAGCGCCATTTTCGTCCTGACGATCGCCCTGGTCGTGTTCATCCAGATGGCCGAGCGCCGCATCCCCGTCCAGTACGCCAAGCGCGTCGTCGGACGCAAGATGTACGGCGGCCAGAGCACCTATCTGCCGATCAAGGTGAACCAGTCCGGCGTCCTGCCCGTCATCTTCGCGATCTCGATCGTCTCGCTGCCCTCGACCCTCGTGTCGATGTTCGCGCAGCCGACCAGCTGGATTGCCCAGTTTGTCAACAACATGAACCGCAACCTGCTCTACTACGTCGTCTACGCGCTGCTGATCCTCGGCTTCACGTTCTTCTACGGCATGATCCAGTTCAATCCGCTGGAAGTTGCCAACAACCTGCAGAAGAACGGCGGCTTCATCCCCGGCTACCGCCCGGGACGCCCGACGGCCGACTTCATCGCCAAGACTTCGCACCGCCTGGCCTGGTTTGACGGCCTCTTCCTGGTCGTGATCGTCCTCTTCCCGACGGTCATGAGCCTGGTCACCGGCTTCCAGGGCATCTGGTTCGGCGGCACCGCCGTCATCATCCTCGTCGGCGTGGCGATGGACCTGATCAACCAGCTCGAGGCCCAGATGGTCATGCGCCACTACAAGGGCTTCCTCGACTGAAACCGAATCCGCGCCTGAGGGTGTCCGGCCGCGAGCCGGGCATCCTCAGGTGTTTTCGCGCTGACGCGACACCGGCGCCTGCCATGCTCAACACGGCAGGCCACTGCATTTCCGCTTGCGACGAGATGAAAATGAGAGGAGACTGCATATGCACCTGATCATGCTCGGCCCCCCAGGCTCCGGCAAGGGAACCATGTCTGTCGACCTGTCGCGGCATTTCCGTATTCCGCACATTTCGACCGGTGACATCTTCCGCACCAACATCAAGAACCAGACGGCCCTCGGCGTCGAGGCCAAGTCCTATATCGACCGCGGCCTGCTCGTCCCCGACAGCGTGACCACCGCCATGCTGATCGACCGGATCGCCGAGCCGGACTGCACCGACGGCTATCTGCTGGACGGCTTTCCGCGCACCCTGGCCCAGGCCGGCGCCTTTTCGGCGCACCTGGATGCCGCCGGCGAACGCCTCGATGCCGTCGTCAACCTCGAACTCCCGGACGCCCTCGTGGTCGAGCGCCTGTCGGCGCGCCGCCTCTGCAGCGCCTGCGGCCGCAGCTACCACCTGACCGACAGTCCGCCGAAGGCCGAGGGCATCTGCGACGTCTGCGGCGGCACGCTCATCCAGCGCGACGACGACCGCGAGGAGACGATCCTCGCCCGCCTGCGCGTCTACCATGAGCAGACCGCTCCGCTCATCGACTACTACCAGCGCCAGGGCGTCCTGTTCAGCGTCCTCAACGATGGCGCCGTCGGCTCCAAGTTTGCCTACGTGATCGCGGAGATCGAGCGTCGGACCGGCCGGGCCAATGGCTGAGATTGTCAGCCTGAAGACCGAGGCCGAAATCGCGCGCATGCGCGAGGCCGGACGGGTGGTCGCAAAGGTCCTCGAGCGCATGGGCAGCCTGGTCCAGCCCGGCATCAGCACCCGTGAACTGGACCGCGAGGCAGAGCGGGTCATCCGCGAAGCCGGCGCGACACCCTCGTTCCTCGGCTACGGCACGCCGCCGTTCCCCGGCTCGATCTGCGCCTCGCTCAACGAGGAGGTCGTGCACGGCATCCCCTCGCCGCGGCGGATCCTGCGCGAGGGCGACCTTGTCAGCATCGACGTCGGCGCCTGCCTGGACGGCTATCACGGCGATGCCGCCCGCACCTTTGCGGTCGGCACCGTCACCCCGGCCGTCGCCACCCTGATCGCCACCACTGAACAGTGCTTCTGGGAAGGGTTCGCCCAGGCCCGGCCGGGAAACCGACTGGGCGACATCTCCGCCGCTGTCCAGCGGCTGGCTGAGCGCAGCGGCTACGGCGTCGTCCGCGAGCTGACCGGCCACGGTATCGGACGACGCCTGCACGAACCGCCCGACCTGCCCAACTTCGGCAACGCCGGCCACGGCCTGCGCCTCGAACCGGGCATGGTGCTGGCGCTCGAGCCGATGATCAATCTCGGCACCCGCCGGGTCCGCATGCTCGACGACCAGTGGACCATCGTCACGGCCGACGGCAAGCCCTCGGCCCACTATGAGAACACACTGGCCGTGACCCGTGACGGACCGGTTATCCTGACTGCCGTATGACCCGGCCGGACATGCAGCCTGGCTGCCCGGCCAGGACGGATACCCACCCCGGCGGCCCGGTGCAGCCGGATGCCGTCGCCCGAAAGCCTGAGTCCAGCCCGTCCCTGCCTCTGCGCACGGCTGCCGACCGCGGCCGGCGCGAACGGGTCACCCTGTTCGAGGCGCTCCAGTCGGCAGGGATCACGGTCGGCATGGTCGTCCAGTCGACAGCCGGGCATGATTACAGCCGGCTCGCCGTTGTCACAGCCCTGCGCCCCCCGTTCGCACTGGTGGCCGACGGCCGCTACCGGCCGGCCGCCAAGCCGAAGAAGAAGCGCCTTTCGCATCTCCGGCCGGTCGCGCAGGCCGATCCGGAAGCGCTCGCCGACATCCTGGCCCTCCCCGATGAAGGCCAGCGCAATAGCGGCATCCGGCGCCTGATCCGCCGGACCGCCGTTCCCGGCTCCCCCGAACCCGCCCCCGCCGGCACAGGCCCTGACATGTCCGGGCCCGGCGACGGCGGACCCGGAACCGGACCCTGAGAACCGGTCAGAAGCCACAAGGAGGTAAACATGTCAAAGGAATCCGCCATTGAAGTCGAAGGCATCGTCACCGACGCACTGCCCAACGCCGTCTTCAAGGTCAAGCTCGAGAACGGCCATGAAGTCGTCGCCCACATCTCCGGCAAGCTGCGCCAGAACTACATCAAGATCCTGCCCGGTGACCGGGTCACGATCGAGCTGTCCCCCTACGACCTCTCGCGCGGCCGCATCACCTGGCGCGCCAAATAAGGCGGACAGCGCCGGACCGCCAGCCCGGATCGCCGGATGCCGGCCGGGTTTCCCCGGAATTTCCGGGATAGCCCGTGAAAGGCCCGGAATCAGGCTTGCGGATTATCGCTGAATCCCTTGATTTCGGCAGAGAATCTGTTAGAATATCATAGCATGCGCCATTAGGCGACATTACCCATGGCGTCGAGCAGGACACCATGTCAGGAGGAAGTCAAATGAAAGTTCGCCCGTCCGTGAAGACCATGTGCGAAAAATGCAAGATCATCCGCCGCAAGGGACGCGTCATGGTGATCTGCTCCGATCCGAAGCACAAACAGAAGCAGGGCTGAGCATCGCTCGCCCTCTTTTGCCTGGAGAACACACGACCAGTTGGGATGCGGCTGCTTCAGCCCGCGCTTCGCGGACTGTTGAGATTCCCTTTCGTGTTTGCAGATAAAAGCCCAGTTGAACCGTCAACCCATGGAGGTATAAAAGATGGCTCGTATTGCCGGAGTGGACCTGCCGAACGAGAAGCGTGTCGAAATCGCGCTGACTTCGATTTTCGGCATCGGCAGAACCAAGTCCAATGAAATTCTCGCCAAGTGCGGCATCAACCCGGATACCCGCATGAAGAACCTCAGCGACGAAGAGCTCGCCAAGATCCGTGACGTCATCGAGAATGACCACCGGGTCGAGGGTGACCTGCGCCGTGAAATAGCTCTGAACATCAAGCGCCTGACTGAAATCGGCTGCGATCGCGGCCGCCGCCATCGCATGGGCCTGCCCGTGCGCGGCCAGCGGACCAAGACGAATGCGCGTACCCGCAAGGGACCAAAGCGCACCATCGCAGGCAAGAAGAAGTAAGGAGGCAATTGCATGGCTAAGGCGA
>CAYOHO010000148.1:0-5707 GCA_964403755.1 uncultured Oscillospiraceae bacterium | reverse complement strand
ACGATGGCGGTGATGACGGCATGAAAGATCGTGACCATGGCGCCGTCACGGCTGACAGCCACGTTCCGGTTGCGCTGGCGGATATAGGCCTTGAGTTCGGTGACGTCGACCTGCTGTGCGAAGTAGACGGCCGATTCGTTGCGACCCTTCATGATGAAGGGGAAGAAGCGCATGAATGGGTCGATATCCTTGAGGTAGACGCCGTCACAGCGTCCGAACAGCCTTTTTTTGGCGGCCATGCATTCATCCTCCATCAGTTGACAGGTACGGTGCGGAATTATTGTAGCACGAAATATTTGATTTGCAAAACAAATGCCTGATGCAGCCTGCGGTCAAGAGGCCTGCAGTTTGCCGTCAATCGGCCGCGGCGCTTCGCCGGGGAAGCGGCCAAAGAACTGGAGGAACAGGCAGAGGAAGAGGCAGGCGGCGCCGATCAGGTCGGCCAGCCCGTAGTAGGGGAAGGCTCCGGGGAACAGGCGCTCGACCAGCGGCAGCCGGTACTGGAGCGCCAGGGCGGGCAGGGCGGTTTCGGGGCCGACGATGCTGTGCAGGAGCAGGGCGCCGTTGCGGATTCCGGCGGCCAGGGCCGGATTCGTGACGCCCTCGAGATAGGCTGGCGTCAGCGGCATGTAGCCATCGTTCTGGAGCAGTACCGCGGCCTGCAGGGCTGCGGCCAGCAGCAGGCCAAGCAGCGGCAGGCGGTGCCACCCGCGGGTCGCCGGCCGCTGGGGCGGGCTGACCTGGACGCGCCTGGCAGCTGGCGCTTTACCCGGTGCGGCCGCATCGGCTGCAGTCGGGGCGGTGCGGGCTGGGACAAGGCCAAGGCGGACCAGGACAGGCTTGGCCAGGAACCATGCGGTTGCCGCCTTGAAGCCATCGGCCATGCGGGTCGCCAGGCGTCGCGCCTGCAGGCGCTGCCGCGGCGGGAGCGGCAGATGGTGCGGCAGCAGGTTGATGACGATCAGGAAGATGAGCAGGGACTGGCGCAGCAGAAGGATCGCCAGCAGCAGCTGGCGGTCGTCGGTCCAGATCAGCGCCGGCGCTGTGCGGTCGAGCCATTGCGGCAGGACCGCCAGCGTCAGCGTCGGGATCAGGAGCCAGAGGCCGCGGAGGCGGGGCAGGAGCAGGGCGGCGGGACGGCGGCTGACCGCCAGCCCCAGGAGCAGGCCGAGGATGGCCGCGAGGACGGCAGGGATCATGGCCGGTTACCGGACCACGAAGTTGGCCAGCCTGCCGCGCACGTAGATGAACTTGACGACGGTCCGGTCCGCGACCGCGGCGGCGGTCCGCCCGTCAGCGTCGAGCAGGGCGCGCACGTCGGCTTCAGTCGCTGTCGAGGAAACGTCGACGCGGAACTTGATCGCGCCATTGACCTGGACGGCAATCTCGACCGTGTCGCGCACCAGCGCCTGCGGGTCAAAGACCGGCCAGGGCTGGTTGAAGATCGAGTAGGGCAGGCCGGCCTTGGTCCACTGCTCTTCGCAGAAGTGGGGCGCAAACGGCGCCATCAGCAGCAGCAGGTCGCGGACGGTGGCCTTGACCAGGCGCTCGTTCTTCGCGCCCGGGGCCGAACGGTATTCATTGAGCGCGTTGAGCAGCTCCATCATGCGGGCGATCGAGGTGTTGAACTGGAAGCGCTCGGCATCCTGCGACACGCACTTGATCGCGTAATGGCGCGCGTACTGCAGGTCCTTCTCGGCCGCGCCCCAGGGCGAGCCGGGGCCATCAGCGGTGCTGCCGGCGTCGGCGAGGCTGCCGGTCTCCTCGACGACGCTCTCGACGCGGCTGACGAACTTGACAATCGCCTTGACGCCGTCGTCGTTCCAGGGGCCGCCCTCGGTGTAGGCGAAGCCGAAGCCGAGGTACATGCGGAACACATCGGAGCCGTGGCGCTTGATGTAGTCGTCGGGCGAGATCGTGTTGCCGCGCGACTTCGACATCTTCTGGCCGTCGGCGCCGAGGATCGTGCCCTGGTGGACCAGGGAGGCGAAGGGCTCGTCGAAGTCGAGGTGGCCCATGTCGCGCAGCGCCTTGGTGATGAAGCGGGCATAGAGCAGGTGCATGGCCGCGTGCTCGGCGCCGCCGATGTACTTGTCGACCGGGCACATGGCGTCCACTTTCTCGCGGCTGAACGCTTCGCGGTCGTTCTTGTTGTCGACGTAGCGGAACTGGTACCACGAGGAGCAGACGAAGGTGTCAAGCGTATCGGGATCGCGCGTGGCCGGTCCGCCGCAGGTCGGGCAGGTCGTGTTCATGAAGCCGGCATGCTTCTTCAGCGGCGACTCGCCGTCGGGCGTGAAGGCCACGTCATAGGGCAGCTCGACCGGCAGCTGGTCCTCGGGCACCGGGACGGTGCCGCAGTGCTCGCAGTAGACGATCGGGATCGGCGTGCCCCAGTAGCGCTGGCGCGAAACCAGCCAGTCGCGCAGACGGTAGCTGATCCGCAGGCTGCCGGCGCCCTGGGCTTCCAGGTCGCCGACGATGCGGGCGATCGCGCCGTCGAAGTCGAGTCCATCATAGGGACCGCTGTTGGTCAGGATGCCGTGTTCGCAGAAGGGCAGCTCGTCCGGCGAGCCGTCAGCCGAGCGGATGACGCGCACGATTGGCAGGCCGAACTTTTCGGCAAAGGCGAAGTCACGCTCGTCGTGGCCCGGGACCGCCATGACGACGCCCGTGCCGTAGCCGGCGATGACGTAGTCGGCGGCCCAGATCGGCACCCGGGCGCCCGTCAGCGGATGGACGGCATAGCTGCCGGTGAAGACGCCGGTCTTCTCGCGGACGGTCGACATGCGGTCGATGTCGCTGACCTTGCGCGTCTGGTCGATGTAGGCCTCGACGTCGGCGCGGCGGTCATCGGTCGTCAGCAGGGCGCAGAGCTCGCTTTCCGGGGCGACGACGACATAGGAGACGCCCATGACGGTGTCGGCCCGGGTCGTGAAGACCGGCAGCCGCACTTCGGCGCCATCGGCATCCTGCAGGGGCCGGCCGTCCTTCTCGGCACCGAAGACAATCTCGGCGCCCTCCGAACGGCCGATCCAGTTGGTCTGGATCTTCTTTGTCTTTTCCGGCCAGTCCAGGGCCGGCAGGCAGTCAAGCAGCTCCTGCGCATACTGCGTGATCTTGAAGAACCACTGCGTCAGGTTCTTGCGCGTGACGGTGGTGCCGCAGCGCTCGCAGGCGCCTTCCTGCACCTGCTCGTTGGCGAGCACGGTACTGCAGGCCGGGCACCAGTTGACCGGCGCATTCTTGCGGTAGGCGAGCCCGTTCTTGTACAGCTGCAGGAACAGCCACTGGTTCCAGCGGTAGTAGTCCGGCATGCAGGTGGCCAGCTCGTGGTCCCAGTCGAACATGCCGCCCATCTCGCGCAGCTGCTGCTCCATCGTGGCGATGTTGTTCAGGGTGCTGTCCTTGGGGTGGATGCCGGTCTTGATGGCGTAGTTCTCGGCCGGCAGGCCGAAGGCATCGAAGCCCATGGGCTGGAAGACCTCGCAGCCCTGCATCCGCTTCATGCGCGCCCAGCTGTCGGACAGGGAGTAGTTGTACCAGTGGCCGACGTGCAGCCTGGCGCCGGAAGGGTAGGAGAACATCTCCAGCACGTAGAGCTTGCGGTCCATGTGTTCCGGATGGAACTTGTAGAGCTCGCTCTCTTCCCATTTTTTCTGCCATTTGCGGTCGATGTCCACGGAATAGGCCATAGTGTCCAACCATCCTTTGTCAAACTGGAGTCTGCGCTTAAAGCCATATTCTAGCAAAAATCCGCGCAAAGATAAAATGCCTGGCAGAAATGGCGCAGCAACAGCGAGTCAGCGGCACGGCACCGGCTCGTCGTCATGCCCTTTGGCATCTCGAATCCGCGCGGGCGAGTTCGCAGGCAGCGCAGCTGCGGGAATCCGAGCCCGCAGGATTCGAGAGCCGCGCCTTAGCGCTGGAGTGCCGTGCGCAGCATCAGGAGCAGGAAGATGTGCAGCGGATAGTATACATAAAAGAAGTATTTGCGGAATGGGCCTGGCCGGCGCTCCGGACGGGCATGGAAGATGATCGGCACGGCGAGCAGCGACAGGTTCTGCAGCAGCGACCAGTAGAGCGGCGTCGACTCGTTGAGCCGGCTGAGCGTGAACAGCGCGTTGAGGCCGAGCAGCAGCCAGAACGCCTGGCGCTCGTGGAAGGGATCGTGATGGTCGTGCAGCTTGCGGCAGTCCTGGACCGAGCAGCGCGGGTCGGGCTGCTCGAGCACGATGTAGAAGATGAGCACGGTCAGGAGGCCATAGATATCGTAGTCGGACTGGATCTGGTAGGCGGTGACCATGGCGGCGAACATCAGGATGAAGCCGATCACAGCGCCGATCCGGGCGTCAAGGTCGATGCCGAAGATGTTGACCCGCACATCGTAGCGCGGGGGCGGCAGGGAAGCGGGACCGGTCGTGATCGGGTGCAGGCTGGCGATCATGTCGCGCCCGCAGCGGCACATCAGGCGGAAGCCGGTAATCATCGCGATGCCGAGCGCGAATGTGAACATCACATTCGTCCAGTGCATGGTAAGGCCGGCCATGGCATACCCGAGCCGGATGACGGCTTCGGTGCCGAATGCGAACAGCAGCATGCGCAGGAAATAGCGCGCCGGATTGCGCGTCAGG
The DNA here is from genome assembly GCA_964403755.1 of uncultured Oscillospiraceae bacterium. Lineage (GTDB taxonomy): Bacteria > Bacillota > Clostridia > Saccharofermentanales > UBA5734 > JAXGXQ01. The sequence continues at coordinate 1,073 of CAYOHO010000148.1, read as the reverse complement.
GTGTAGCCGCGGGCCACGTGATAGGCGAAGATGGGGAAGGCAAGGCGGCCGGCCGCGCGCAGCAGCAGCACGGTTCCGGCTGGCAGGAACGGCTGCAGGTAATAGCCGATATGATCGAGTGTCATGAAAACCACAGCCCAGAACTTGAGCATGCCGTTCCCCCTTTGTTGATAAATGCCTTGACTTATTGTATCATTGTATGGCACGGTCAACAAATACGTCTGTCCGTCTGTCGTCTACTGCCTCGGGCGCCGCTCCCTGCGGCCCGCCGGGCACTTTCACCAGAGGAAGGAAACTCAATGGGTCTAGGAATGGATATCGGCATCGATCTGGGTACGGCTTCGGTGCTGATTTATGTAAAAGGCAAGGGCGTTGTCCTGCGCGAGCCTTCGGTTGTCGCGATCAATTCCCGCACGGGAAAGGTCCTGGCGGTCGGTGAGAGCGCCAGCCTGATGCTTGGCCGTACCCCCGGCATCGTCGATGCCATCCGTCCGCTGCGCGATGGCGTGATCTCCGACTTCAAGGTCACCGAAGTCATGCTCAAGGCCTTCATCGGCCGCGTCTGCAAGGGCCTGCGGGCCAAGTACTTCAAGCCCACCATCGTCGTCTGTGTTCCGAGCGTGATCACGCCCGTCGAGCAGAAGGCCGTCGAGGATGCCTGCAAGCATGCCGGCGCCAAGGACGTCTTCCTGATCCGCGAGCCGATTGCCGCCGCCATCGGCGCCGGCATCGACATCACCAAGGCCTGCGGCAGCATGATCGTCGACATCGGCGGCGGCACCACCGACATCGCGGTCGTCTCGCTCATGCAGCCGGTCGTCGACTACTCGCTCAAGGTCGCCGGCGACAAGTTCGATGAGGCCATCGTCAAGCATGTCCGCCGCAAGCACAACATCCTCATCGGTGAGCGTACGGCCGAGGAGCTCAAGATCAACATCGGCTGCGCCTATCCGCGCGAAGAGGAAATGACCATGGAGGTGCGCGGCCGCTACCTGATCACCGGCCTGCCCGCCACCATGACCGTCACCTCCACCGAACTGCTCGACGCCCTCGAGGAACCGGTCGCCCAGATC
>CAYOHO010000147.1:0-5783 GCA_964403755.1 uncultured Oscillospiraceae bacterium | reverse complement strand
TTCCTCCCTGACCTGTCTTGGCCATTCAAGGCGCTCCTCGCCATTCAAGGCCTATTCTGAACTTCCCTGGCCTTCCATGGCCTTCCATGGCATTCTCTGGCCCGCCATGGCCAATCGCTTTCCCGTCAGCCCGCTTCTGCCTCATGATCCCTTGCAGGCAGCGGGTGTGGCTTGTCCTTCGCCATCATGATATCATGCAATTAAGGCATCGCCCCATTCGTTTCCAGCCGCAGCCTGTCCATCCACCCAGTCGAACGAAACCAGGGGGAGCGTATGATCGGTCAGGGACACCCGGCTAAGCACCGGTCCGCCAGCGGACCCGACAGCAGGATCAGCAGCACGGACGGGGCGGGGCCGTCCGCATGACCCGGCCGTGGTGGCACGAGCGGGTAGCCTACCAGGTCTATCCGCGCAGCTTCCAGGACACGAACGGCGACGGGATCGGCGATATCCCTGGGATTACACGCCATCTCGACGATCTTCAGGCGCTCGGCATCGGCATCCTCTGGCTTTCGCCGGTCTACCGCTCGCCCAACGCCGACTTCGGCTACGACATCAGCGACTACCGCGCCATCAATCCGGAATATGGCACGCTTGACGACCTGCGGGTCCTGTTTGACGCCGCCCGGGCGCGCGACATCCGCATCGTCATGGACCTTGTCGTCAACCACACCTCCGACCAGCACGAATGGTTCCAGAAAAGCCGGTGCCGGATTGCCCCCTACACCGATTACTACATCTGGGCGCCCGGGCGCGGCGGCGGACCGCCGAACAACTGGACCAGCTTCTTTGGCGGCGGCGCCTGGACATTCGATGAGCTGCGCGGCGAGTACTACCTGCACCTCTTCACCCGCGGCCAGCCGGACCTGAACTACCGCTGCCCAGCCGTATTCGACGAGGTGGCGGACATCATGCGCTTCTGGCTCGGCTTCGGCGCCTCCGGCTTCCGCTGCGACGTCATCAACCTGCTCTGGAAGGACTCGCTCGCCGACGGCCGTCGCAGCCTATTCCTGACCGGAACCGAGCACTATGTGTCGACCGCGGGCACGCACGAGCTCCTGCACCGCCTGCGCCGTGAAGTGCTCGACCACTGCGACTGCTTCACGCTCGGCGAGGCTTTCCTCGTCCCGCCGGAGCAGGCAAGGGCCTTCTGCGCCCCGGAGCGGAACGAGCTCGACATGCTGCTCTATTTCACACACATGGACAGCGACGCCTGGATGGTCAAGTGGTTCAAGCGCCGCTTCCACGCCGGACGCTTCCTGCGCGCCATCGCCGAGTGGCAGGCGGCCCTTGACTGGAACGCGAACTACCTTGAGAACCACGACCAGCCACGCTCCGTCTCGCGCTTTGGCGACGACCGGAACCACTGGCTGGCCTCGGCCAGGCTGCTGGCGGTGCTGATCCTGACCCTGCGCGGCACGCCGTTCCTGTTCCAGGGCGAGGAGATCGGCATGACGAATTTCGACTACACCTCGATGGCCGAGATCCGCGACCCCGAGTCGATCCAGATCGAGGCGCTGGCCCGCCGGCTGCATTTCCCCCAATGGCTGCGCTGGCGGCTGATCCGCCTGACCGGCCGCGACAACGCGCGCACGCCGATGCAGTGGAACGCATCGCCCGGCGCCGGGTTCACCACGGGCACGCCCTGGATCGGCATCAACCGCAATCACACGACCATCAACTACGCCGTCCAGTCGGCCGATCCCGATTCGCTGCTCCACTTCTACCGCCGCCTGATCGCGCTGCGCAACAGCAGCGCGGTTCTGATCGACGGCTCTTTCCGCCTGCTCGCAGCCACACGCCACCTCTGCGCCTACGAGCGCACGCTGGCTGGCGAGACCTGGACCATCTTGCTCAACTTCTCGCCCCGCTCCTGCCGGTCGAGCCGCCTCGCTGCGCCGGCAGACGATGCCATGCCGGAACCGGTCGCCCTCCGCCAGGCCGCGGCTCCGCTGGACGGCGCCAGCCCGGCTTCCGACGCCGACGCGGCCCTGCCCCTGGTTCTATCCAGCGCCGGGCGCATCACCTACGATGGCGTGCTTGCACCCTATGAAGCCGTCATCCTGCGCCGCCGGACCGGGCCGGCGGAACGAGGCGCCGGCCGCGAGGTATCCGGGCGTCCCGGCGATCCAGCCGGCCGCGGCGCAAGTCACGGCAGCCCCGGCGATCCAGCCGGCCGCGGCGACGGGGAGGTGCTGCTGTGATCAGTGAGCGCGAGCGGGTCTTCCACCTGCAGACCGACCATACCAGCTGGCTCCTGCGCGTCACCCGGTTTGGGCACCTGGAGTCGATCCACTACGGCGAGCGTCTGAGCGACCAGCCGCTTGAGGCCCTGCTGCCGAAGCACACAATCGAGACCGGCGGCTGCGTGCTGTACGATCCGGACGATCCGGTCTACTGCCTCGACGACCTGACGCTGGCCTGGTCGGGCAGCGGACGCGGCGACTACCGCCACGCCCCGGCCGAGATCCGCATGCCGGACGGGACCTTCGTGACCGACTTCCGCTACGCGTCGCACCGCATTGTCGACGGCCCCCTGCCGGCCCTCGACCTGCCGGCGGGACGGCTGCCAGTCGCCCGGGGTACGGCCGCAAACTGCCAGTCGCTCGAGATCAGCCTGCACGACGACACCTGCGCAGTCACCCTGCGCCTGTGCTTCACCGTCTTCCCCGCCGCGGACGTGATCACGCGCCGGACGGTCCTGTGCAATGACGACCCGCGTCCGCTCGTGATCCGGCGCCTGATGAGCCTGATGCTTGATCTGCCGCACCGGAACTACACACGAATCAGCTTCGCCAGCGGCTGGATCCGGGAAGGGCACCGCGAGGAACAGCGCCTGGTCCACGGCCTGGCGGTGCTTGAGAGCACCACCGGCGCCTCGGCGAACCGGCTCAACCCGGGCTTTCTGCTGGCCGAGCAGGGCGCCAGCGAGCAGGCCGGGCGGGTCTTCGGCTTTAATCTCGTCTACAGCGGCAACCACTATTCCGCTGTGGAGCTGAGCCCGCGCGACTGGGTCCGGGTCATGGCCGGCATCAGCCCGCACTGCTTCGAATGGCCGCTGGCGGCGGGCGAATGCTTCGAGACGCCGGAAGCCGTGATGACCTTCAGCAATCACGGCGTGAACGGTGCCAGCCAGAATTTCCACGACTTCATCCAGCGCCATATCGTGCGCGGCGACTGGGCTGACCGCGAGCGGCCGGTCCTGATCAACAGCTGGGAGGCCAGCTTCTTCCGCTTTACGGAGCGCAGCCTGCTTCGCCTCGCCCGGCGGGCCAGCCGCCTGGGCATCGAGCTGTTCGTGCTCGATGACGGCTGGTTCGGCGAACGCAACAGCGACCGCGCCGGGCTGGGCGACTATCATGTCAACCGGCGCAAGCTGCCTGGCGGCCTGGCCCGGCTGGCCCGGCGCATCAACCGGCTTGGCCTCTCGTTCGGGCTCTGGCTGGAGCCGGAGATGGTCAATCCGGACAGCGACCTCTACCGGGCCCACCCGGAGTTCGCGGTCGAGGCACCGGGACGGACGCCGCTCCAGGGCCGCCACCAGCTCGTGCTTGACCTCTGCCGGCCCGAGGTGCGCGACCACATCGTCAGTGCGGTCCGGAACGTCCTCGCCAGCGCCAATATCGCCTATGTCAAGTGGGACATGAACCGGTCGCTCAGCGACCCGCATTCGCCGGCGCTCCTGAACCAGGGCGAATTCTTCCACCGCTACACGCTCGGCCTGTACGACCTGCTCGGACGGATCTTCGCCGACCGGCCCGACATCCTGCTCGAAGGCTGCGCCGGCGGCGGCGGCCGCTACGACCTTGGCATGCTCTGCTTCGCACAGCAGGTCTGGGCCTCCGACAACACCGATCCCGTGGAGCGGCTGGCGATCCAGAGCGGCCTCTCCTGCCTCTATCCACCCTCGACGATGGGCTGCCATGTGTCGGCCGCGCCGCACCAGCAGACCTTGCGCCAGACGCCGCTGAACACGCGCTATAACGTCGCGAGCTTCGGCTGTCTTGGCTACGAGCTCGACCTCAAGTACCTCAGCCGCCTCGAGCGGCTAGCTGTCCGGCAGCAGGTCGCCGACTACAAGGCGCACCGGCGGACGCTTCAGTTCGGCCGCTTCTACCGGCTCGACGCCGTCAAGGACAACAAGGTGCATTTCCAGGCCGTCGCCCGCGATGGCAGCGAATCGGTTGCCGGCTTCTTCCAGACTGGTGTCCGCGCCGCCGAGGGAGCGGACATCCTGCCGCTCGCCGGGCTCGACCCGGCTGCGCGCTACGAGGTGGCAACCCGGCCGCAGCGCCTGCCGCTGCGCCGCTTCGGCATCCTGATCAACCAGCTGCTGCCCTTCCCGCTCGACCCGGACAGCTGGCTGGTCCGCCTGGCCAACCGCTTCTACAGCCTGGCCGACTGCGTCGAGCGCTACCGCGCCGGCGGCGACCTGCTGCTGGCCGGCCTGCGCCTGAACACGGCCTTCGCCGGCACAGGCATCAACCCGCAGGTGCGCCTGATGGGCGACTATGACGCCAACCTGTACGATATCCGCCGGCTTGACGGCACCGAGAGTCCGCCGGCTTGAAAGCATCATGAACCAGGCCGCCGCGGGCGACGTCCTGGTAGTGCACCGGAGAACCAGGCCGTCGCGGGCGACGTCCTGGAAGTGCAACGGAGAACCAGGTCGTCGCGGGCGACGTCCTGGAAGTGCAACGGAGAACCAGGCAGATGAAGGGGGAAACGCAGATGGAAGACACCGTAAAAGACCAGGCACCGATGGAGCGGACGCTGTCCGCCTCCCAGGTCCACCGCAACCGCTGGGCCTTCAGCCTTGGCACGATCGGGCGCGACATGCTCTACACGCTGGTAAGCATGTACCTGATGTTCTACCTCACCGACGTCCTCAACGTGCCCGACCGCACGCTCTGGTCGCTCACCGGGCTGATCCTCTTCTTCCAGCTCTATGACGGGCTGAATGACCCGATCATGGGCACGATCGTCGACAACACACGCTCACGCTTCGGCAAGTTCAAGCCCTGGATGTTCGGGGGCGTGATCCTGACCGCCGTGTTCACCATCCTCTTCTTCACCGACCTCGGGCTGTCCGGCACTGCCTATGTGATCTCGTTCGGCGTCATCTACTTCTTCTGGGAAATCGCCTACACGGCCAATGACATTTCCTACTGGTCGATGATGCCGTCGCTCTCGATCGACCAGAAGGAGCGCGAGCGCACGGGCGCCATGGCGCGCAACTGCGCCAACATCGGCCTGTTCACACTGGTGGTCAGCATCGTTCCGGTCACGCAGGCGCTCGGCGCCCGTCTCGGCAGCCTGAAGCAGGCCTGGTCGATTCTGGCCATCGTCATCGCCCTGTTCGCGGTGGCCGACCAGATGATCACGGTGTTCGGCGTGCGCGAGCCGCGCGGCCTGTTCCGTGAGCAGGAGAAGACCCGCCTGCGCGACATCTTCCTGACCATCGTCCGCAACGACCAGACGCTGTTCATCCTGATCTCGATGACCCTGTTCATGGTCGGCTACACGACGACAACCGGATTCGGCCTCTACTTCTTCAAGTACGCCTACGGCGACGAGGGCATGTACGCCCTGTTCGCCGCCGTGCTCGGCGTGTCGCAGATCGCGGCCCTGCTGATCTTCCCCTGTTTCAGCCGCCGCTTCTCGCGCAAGACGCTTTATGCCGCCGCAACGGCCGTGGTCGTTGCCGGCTATGTCCTCTTCTTCTTCTCGCCCATGAACATGCTTTTCATCGGCACGGCCGGCGTGCTGCTCTTCGTCGGCCA
>CAYOHO010000146.1:0-5783 GCA_964403755.1 uncultured Oscillospiraceae bacterium | reverse complement strand
TCGAGCCGGCCTTGCCGAGGCCGGAGGCCTGGTAGAACGACTCCTTCGCCGGCCGCTGGGCCAGGTCGGTCTTGAGCGAGCTGTTCAGGTTATCGAATGCCTTGCCGATCATGGCTGAAACCAGCTGCAGGCGCGGCAGGCTTGCCGTCTCGTAATTGCCGACCAGCTTGCCGTTGCGCAGCACGGTGATCCGGTCGGTGATCTCGTAGATCTGGTCGAGGAAGTGCGAGATGAAGATGATGCCGCGGCCCTGCTCTTTCAGGCTGCGCATGATCTTGAACAGGTTGCGGACCTCGTTGACATCAAGGCTGGAAGTCGGCTCGTCGAGGATGAGGACCTTGGCGTCAATGTCGACGGCGCGGGCGATGGCGACCATCTGCTGGATGGCCACGGAGTACTCGTCAAGGCGGCGGGTCACGTCGAGTCGGATGTTGAGGCGGGCCAGCGCCTGCTCGGAAGCGGCGTTGATGGCGGGCCAGTCGATCGTGCCGCGCTTCATCGGCTCACGGCCGATGAAGATATTCTCGGCCACGGACAGGTTGGGGCAGAGGTTGACTTCCTGGTAGACCGTGCTGATGCCGAGGCTCTGGGCGTGCATGGTGGAGCGGGGGGCGATGGCTTCGCCATTCAGGCGGATGTCGCCGGAGTTGGCCTTTTCGACGCCGGTCAGGACCTTGATCAGCGTGGACTTGCCGGCGCCGTTCTCGCCGACGAGCGCGTGGATCTCGCCATGCCGCAGCTCGAAGTCGACATGGTCAAGGGCGTGTACGCCGGGAAACGTGATGTCGATCCCCTTCATCTGGAGCAGTTCCGGCTGGTTGTCGCTCACGTTGGATACCTCCTTGCGGTTGCTGAGGCTTCGGGCTGCCCCGACATGCTTGGGCATGGATGGCCGGAGCCATCCATGCCCGCTGCATGCCGTTCAGTCCATGGATCGGGGAGGATTCCGGACAGCGATCAGTACTTGCGGTTCGGGAGTTCCTTCGCGGCCTGGGTGTCGTCCCAGATCTTGTATTCCATGACCATACGCTTCGGGATGGAGGCGCCCTGGCCGGAGGTGAGCTTCTTGATGAGGTCGAGCAGCGGGGTGCCGTAGTCGATCGGATTTTCAGCCGTGGCGTTGTGCTTGCCGGCGACCATGGCCTCGAAGGCGCCGCGGACGCCGTCGACGGAGACGATCAGGATGTCCTTGCCCGGCTTGAGGCCGGCTTCTTCGATGGCCTGGGAGGCGCCGATCGCCATGTCGTCATTGGCGGACCAGAGGACGTCGATCTTCTGGCCGGCGGCCTTGGTGGACTTCAGGATGGCTTCCATGACTTCCTTGCCCTTGGCGCGGGTGTAGTCGCCGGACTGGGAGGCGATGATCTTGAAGTTGGGGTACTTGGCCATCGCGTCGCCGAAGCCCTTCTTGCGCTCGGTGGCGGTGCTGGCGCCGACAGTGCCCTGGAGCTCGACGATGTTGACGTCACCGGTCTTGTCCTTCATGCGGCTGTAGACGAAGTCGAAGCAGAGCTTGCCGGCCAGGGTGTTGTCCGGGCCGAGGAAGGTGACGTAGTAGTCTTCGGCATTGCCGCTGGCCAGCGAGAGACCGCGGTTGGCAACGATGACGGGGATCTTGGCATCCTTGGCTTCCTTGAGGACGGCATCCCAGCCAGTCGCGACGACCGGCGCCAGGATGATGACGTCAACCTGCTGCTGGATGAACGAGCGGACGGCCTTGATCTGGTTCTCCTGCTTCTGCTGGCCATCGGAGTACTTCAGCTCATAGCCGGCCTTCTCCATGGCATCCTTGACGTTCTGGGTCATGGCGGTGCGCCATTCGGACTCGGCGCCGATCTGGGAGAAGCCGACAACGATCTTCTTGCCCGCGGCCGTGGTGGCAGCTGCGGTCGGGCCGGCGGCGGTCGTGCCGGCTGCCTTGGTGGTCGCGGCCGTGGTCGTGGCGGCGGCACCGCAGGATGCCAGCGTCAGGATCATCAGGGCGGCGACGAGAAGCGAAACGAGACGAATCATCTTTTTCAAGTGTCTTTCCTCCTGTTTGATGCTTTGGGCTCGGATCTGGACCTTGAGGTCAGGCTGACGGTTCTATCGACATTGTAGACAACGGATTCGGGGACCGATTTAGAAAATTCCGTCATCTTTTATAGTTTTCCATCATCTTTGCCCGGCAATTTCCGCGTGCCGGAAGACGATGCTATAATGGGGAAAATGTTTCCGGGTGACGGCGGAGCCGCACCCGCAGCGTACAGGAGGACACACATGATGCCCTTGAAAGTGCTTTCCGCGATCCCGCTGCAGCCTGAGGCCGAGGCTGCCCTGGCTGCCTTCTGCGAATATGAGACCTGGGACCTGGCCGAGCCGATCACCGAAGAGGTGCTCATCGCCCGCCTGGCCGACAAGGACGGCCTACTGCTTGACGGCGGACCGAAGGTCAGCCGCCGCCTTCTGGAGCACTGCCCGCGGCTGAAGGCTGTCAGCGACGTTTCTGTCGGCTACAACAACTTTGATCTCGCCGCCATGAAGGAGCGCGGCGTCATCGGCACCCACACGCCCGGCGTCCTCGACGAGTCGGTCGCCGACCTGGCGCTTGGCCTGATGATCGCCTCGGCCCGCCGCATCTGCGAGCTCGACCGGACGGTACGCGCCGGCCGCTGGCCGGCCGGTTCCGACGTGCCGCTGCGCGGCGGCGATGTCAATCACCGCACGGTCGGCATCATCGGCATGGGCCGGATCGGCGAGGCGGTCGCCCAGCGCGCCCGGCTCGGCTTCAACATGGACGTCGTCTACCACAACCGCCGCCGCAAGCTCGAAACCGAGCTCAGCCTTGGCGTCCACTACCGCACCCTCCCCGACCTCCTGCGCGAGTCCGACTTCGTCGTCATGATCACGCCCTATACGCCGGAGACCCACCAGATGATGGGCGCCGAACAATTCGCGCTGATGAAGCCGAGCGCCTATTTCATCAATGTCTCGCGCGGCCGCAATGTCGACGAGCCAGCCCTGGTCAGGGCTCTGCAGGACGGCGTGATCGCCGGCGCCGGCCTCGACGTGTTCACGGTCGAGCCGCTCGCGGCCGATAGCCCGCTGACGGCTTTGGAGAATGTCGTTCTGACGCCGCATATCGGCACGAACACGGCCCGTACGCGTCTCGACATGTCGCTGCTCGGCATCCGCAACCTGAAGGCTGCCCTCACCGGCGAACAGCCGCCGGCCGTGGTGCCGGAACTGCGCTGACGCGCCGAACCTGCCCCGACGCACCGAACCTGCCCTGATGTGCCGGAGCTGCGCTGACGGAGGTGATCCCATGCTGGCAACCCTGTGGACGGACCGGCTGATCCTGCGCCCCTTCTTCGAGTCCGACCTGGACGACCTGTTCGCCTATGCCCGCAGCCCGAACGTCGGCCCGAATGCCGGCTGGAAGCCGCACGAGCGGCGGGACGTGTCCCTGAACGTTCTCCACGACTTCATTCAGAAGGAAGAAGTCTGGGCCATTGTTGATCGACAGGAGCGCAAGGTCATCGGATCGATCGGCCTGCATCCCGACCGGCGGCGGCTGAACCGCAATGCCCGCATGCTCGGATATGCCCTGGCCGAGACCGCCTGGGGCCGCGGCCTGATGACCGAGGCAGCCCGCCGCGTGCTCCGGCACGCCTTCAGTGACCTCGGGCTCGATATCGTCTCGGTCTGCCACTTCCCGTTCAATGCCCGCTCGCGCCGGGTCATCGAGAAGTGCGGGTTCACGTATGAAGGAACCCTGCGCCTGGCCTCGCAGCTCTACGACGGCAGTGTCCAGGATGATGTCTGCTATTCGATCACCCGCGACGAGTATCTGGCCCTCGTCTGACATCGAGACGTTCATCGGAATGAAAAGGGAGCGCTCGCGCGCTCCCTTTTCTCATGTCCGATTCAGCTGGTGCGACAGTCTCCTAGACGGTGTCGAAGGCCACGCCGGGCAAGTAGCGGCAGGCTTCCCGAAGGACGCCGGTCAGGTCGCCGTGGATGCCGGAGACGTGATGGATGTACGGCCCGTAGACGAACTTCTCCTCCCAGGCCGGCCAGCTGTCCATGCGGGCCCAGAGGTAGGTGCCCGAGGTCGCCGGTCCGTCCATGCCGTCGGCGGCACCGGCAAACAGCCGGTACTGGCCGCGGTCGGCATCGAAGCGGGCGATCGTAATGCGGCCGCCGCGGATCTCGTAGGCCGGCCGGTCATTGATCAGCCTTGCCTCGGCGCCGTCGCGCTTCAGGCTGCGGGGGTATGGTCCGCAATGCCAGATCAGCTCGCCGTTGTCATCGTCGGGGTGCCGCATCGTGTATTCGCCGAAGAAGGTCGGGGTGCGGCCGCGGGCTGCCGCAGTCAGCAGAAGCGAGGTGATGGCGCCATTGACGTCACCCTCGCAGGCGATCGGCAAGCCGGCCTCGGTCAGGTCGGCCATGGCAAAGCAGGGCAGCACGCCGAGGATATCCGGCATGAGGGTCCAGCACTCGGTCGCCAGGGCCGTGCAGCCATACTGCTTGGCCAGGTCGGCAAGTGCCAGCTTGAGTGCCGCCGTGCGCTGGCGCCAGTCCGGCGCCGAGGCGCTGCTGCAGTCGATGCGGCTGCAGATGTCGTCGGCTGCAGCGGCCAGCTCCCCGGCACGGGTGGCCTGGATTTCCTCGATCTTCTTCTTCACCATCGCGATGTTGATCGGGACGACCTCGATGCCAAAGCGCTCGATCAGTTCGCTTTCATTGAACATGACGCTGGTGAAGTACTTGGGCCTGGCGTTGATCAAGCCGATGCGCAGGCTGCGGAAGGCCTTCACGACGGTTGCCGCGGCGGCAAAGCGCTCAAAGCCGGCAAGGAAGGCCGGATCTTCAAGCCGGCAGTTCTCGATGTAGGTGAAGGGCACGCCATAGCGCAGCATCAGGCGGCTGCTCGCAAACAGGCCGCACTGGGTGTCGGTGGCACGGCTGCCGTCCTCGCCCGGCCGCTCATCACGCGGGCCCCAGAGCAGCACAGGCTTCTGGACCAGCCGGGCAAGGCGGCCGACCGCCTCCTCGCAGCCGAAGTTGCAGTGCGGCGTGAAGATGGCATCGACCCCTTCCCGGCGGAAGAATTCGGCCACCGGGTCGGCATGGGACGCGTCATACATGATGCCCTCCGGGTTGAGCCAGTCGATGGTCACAAACTCGATCTGGTCGTCACCCAGCCCATGCAGGGTCGCCATGATGCGGTCCTTGATCGCCCTGGCGGCCTCGGGCGTGAAGGCGCCCTTGCGGTTGGACGAGATGCCGCGCCGATTGGGCGCGACGCCGATTCTCAGGGAAAAGCGATTGTCCATGCTTGCCTCCTCGGAACCATATCGGGGAAGCGCCGGCACCCGGATTGGGCACCGGCGGCGGGGCTTCGATCATGCCGGCATTTCAGGGCGCGCCGGCGGTTGGGCGGGGCGCGGCTGCTTCAGGCAGCGGCGCGCCGGCGGCGAAGGGCGGCAACAGGCCTGGAATCAGAAGATGCCGGCTACGGAATCGACGAAGGCCTGGCGGGCAGCCACGAGACGGTCTTCCAGCGCATCCTTGGCCGGGTCGACAGCACACCCGGTTGCGACGAACCAGTCGTACAGCATGCGCACGCCTTCCGGCAGTGCGATGCGGGCCTCATATTCCGGGGCGATGGCACGGATCTTGCTGTTGTCCAACAGGCCGGCGAAGGTCTTCTCATAATAGAGGTGGTTGCAGAGCGCGGGAGCAGCCTTGAACAGGATCTCCGACGGGATGTGGACGATCTTCGGCTCGACGCCGAC
>CAYOHO010000145.1:0-5861 GCA_964403755.1 uncultured Oscillospiraceae bacterium | reverse complement strand
GCGTCGAGGTCAAGTTCTACAGCTCGCGCCTGACCCTGACGCCGGAACTGGAGACCGAACTGCCGAACCTGTTCGCCGCCGGCGACGGAGCGGGCATCACCCGCGGCCTCTCACAGGCCGGCGCCAGCGGCGTCCTGGCTGCACGCAGCATCCTGCGCCGCCTCGAAGGCAGCCGCTGACCGCATCGCCAGACTGGCTCGCCGGATCGGCACAGACAGCCTCAAGTCAACCGTCTGACTGACCTTTGCCTTGAAGGGCCATTAACCCGAATGGCCATACACAGTAAACGACCTGGGCCGCGCCGGACGTCCTCATTGCAGGGCGGCCGGCGCACCCATGAGAAGGAATCGCACGTGAACGAAGTCAAAATCATTCTGATCGCCAACGCCGGCATCCTGATCGAGTATCAGGACCAGCAGCTGCTGATTGATGCGCTGCAGGAAGGACACCGCCTGTTTCCGCCAACCCCGCCGCAGGCGATGACGGCTCTGCTCGAAGGCCGGGAACCGTTCAAGGACCTCAAGGCGGTCATGGTCACGCACAACCATCCTGACCACTTCTCCACACGCCTGACCCTGCCGGTCCTGGCCCGCCACCGCGGCACCAGGTTCATCGCCGACGAATCGTCGGCGGCGGCGCTCCTTCAGGCCAGCCGGGAAGCCTCCACCGGGTTTGACCCGGAGCGGATAGCCGTGATGCCCTGGCAGCTGCCCGACGCCGAAATCCGTGCTGCCGGCGCCTTTGAACGGGTTCTGCCGCCGCAGATCAAGCTCGGGCCGTTCACAATCCAGCCGGTTCCGTTCGAGCATGAAGGCCAGCGCTATGCCACGACACCCAACGTCGGCCTGATGATTGACGTTGCCGGCTGCCATATCCTCTATCCCGGCGATGCCCGCATGTCGCCCGACAACTACGCCATTCTGGCGAACCACCTGCCGCCGGTCGACATTGCGGTTCTCATGTTTCCCTACATTGCCACCAGCCGCGGCCAGAACCTGGTCCGCAGCCTCATCCGGCCGCGCAGCCTCATCGCGGTGCACTGGCCTGACCCCGAGCGCGACCATGACCAGCTGACCGAGCATGCCCGCCGCTATTTCGATCGCACCCGCGACTCCCTGATGCAGACCTGGTTCCTCGAGCGCTATCTGGACACCGTCAGCTTCAGCACGCCCGGCGCCACAGACTGATCGAGCCAGACAAAGCGGCTTTCCGTCAAGCTGGTCTCATTGCGAAGCGGACGCCCGACCGCTTCCAGCATCAGTTCTGACGCCTTGTTCCCGGGCGCAGGGCTGGCCCTTCAATTCGCAAAGAAATATAATGGCATGAGACTTCATCAAAAGACAGGAGAAATGTCGCATGCCGAACCTTTCCGCACACTTTGCCTGCCTTCGCCGGCCCCTGGTCCTGATCATTGCGCTTTGCCTCGTTCTGCTGGTCGCGACCGGCTGCCAGTCGCCGGCTTCGAGCACGGGCGGCAGCACCGCTGGCACCACTGCCTTTGGCACAGCTGCTACAACCGCCGCCGGCACCACAGCCGCTAGCTCAGCCGCTGGCACCACTGCCGTTGGCTCAGCTGCCGCAACCACCGCAGCCAGCGTCACCAACGCTGGCGGGAAGGCCCTGTCGCTTCGCATTGGCGTCATGCCGGCCGTCGACTCGGCGCCCATCTTCCTCGCGGCCGAGCGCGGCCTTTTCCGTGAGCGCGGGCTCGAGGTCGAGGTCCAGGTCTATACCAATGCCATGAACCGTCAGAGCGCCCTGCAGAGCGGCGAGCTGGACGGCGCCATGACCGATGTCATCGCCCTGGTCAACAACGTCGAGAACGGCTTTGACATCAAGGTCACGACCAGCACCGACGGTGTCTTTCCCTTCCTGATGAAGGGCGACCTGATCGGCCGCACCGAAATCAGCGCCGCCATGATGGAGGCCAGCGTCACCAACTTCCTCTCCGACCGCCTGCTCAAGGGCCAGTTCACGCTCAAGAAGGTCTACATCAACGAAATTCCCGCCCGCCTGGAGATGATCAGCAAGGGGGCCGTCGACCTCGCCGTCATTCCCGAGCCGATGGCTTCCCAGGGCGAACTGAACGGCCTGACCAAGAAGCTCTACCCCAGCGGCGATGCCTTCTCGCCCGACGTCATGGTCTTCACCGGCAAGGCGATCCGCGAGAAAGCCGAAGCCCTGCGCCGCTTCCACCAGGCCTACAATGCCGCGGTTGACCTGATCGCCAAAGACAGCGGCGCCGCCCGCGACATCCTGATCGCCCAGCTCAAGCTGAAGCCGGAGATCCGCGACCGCATCATCCTGCCAGCCTACAGCCACGCCCGCGTGCCCAGCGAAGTCTACCTCAAGGAGGTCGGAACCTGGAACGAACAGGTCCTGGGCAAGAAGGTCAGCCGGAGCTACGCCGAACTGGTTGATCCGGGTTTCTGTCAGCCATGATCCGAATCGAGGACCTGCGGATTGCCTACGGCCGGGAAGCGGCCCTGGATGGCCTGAGCCTGTCGGTTGAATCCGGCACGACCTGCGCTGTCATCGGGGCGTCCGGCTGCGGCAAGACCACGCTCCTCTACGCCCTGGCCGGCCTCATCCAGCCCGACCGCGGCCGGATCGAGATCGCCGGCCAGCCGCTGGCCGGCATCCGGGCGGCGACGAGCCTGGTCCTGCAGGACCTCGGCCTCCTGCCCTGGAAGACAGCGCGCGCCAACATCGACTTTGCGCTGGCCGCCCGCCGCTGCCCGCCGGCCGAAAGGGAAGGGCGGGTGCGCCATATGCTCGACAGTCTCGGCATTGCCGACTGCGCCGACCGCTATCCGGCTGAGCTCAGCGGCGGCCAGAAGCAGCGGGTCGCCATCGCCCGCGCCCTGGCCCTCGAGCCGGATCTGCTGCTGATGGACGAGCCCTCGTCCGCCCTCGACGCCATGACCCGCGAACGCTTCCAGGACCTGGTCCTCGGCCTGTGGCAGGCCCGGCCCGTCACGCTGGTGCTGGTCACCCACAACATCGAGGAAGCCGTCTTCCTAGGCCAGAAGATCGTCGTCATGGCACAGGGCCGGATCATCGGGGAAATCGACAATCCCTGCTTCGGCCGCGATCACCTGCGCGACGACCTGGTCTACTACCAGACCTGCCTGACCGTCCGGAGGGCGCTGACATGAGCGGCCGAAACGATGAACGCGCTCACGGCGGTTATCAGACCCTGCTGGCCATTCTGGCGATCCTGGCGTTCTGGACCATCCTGCATTTCGCCCTGCGCTCGGCGATCATCCCGTCGCCCTGGCAGACGGGCGCTGCCTTCCTGCGCATCCTGCCGATCCTTTCCAGGCACCTGCTGGCCAGCCTCGGCCGCATTGCCGCCGCCATTGCGGCCGCCGGCAGCGCCGGCAGCGCCATCGGCCTCTGGACCGGCCTCAGCCGGCGCGCCGACGCGCTGGTTTCGCCCATCGTCTATCTGCTCTATCCGGTACCGAAGATCGCCTTCCTGCCGGTCCTGATGCTCCTGTTCGGGCTCGGCAACCTGCCCAAGGTCCTCCTGATCGTCTTCATCATCGTCTTCCAGTTCGTGATCGCCACGCGCGATGGCGTGCGCGAAATCCCGCGCGAACTGTACTACTCGGTGCGCTCGCTCGGGCTCGGCCAGGCAGGCCTGTACCGGCACCTGATCCTGCCGGCCGTCCTGCCGCGCATCATCACATCGCTGCGCATCACCTTCGGCGTCAGCGTCTCCGTGCTCTTCTTCGGCGAAAGCTTCGCCACGGAAAACGGCATTGGCTACTTCATCATGAATGCCTGGCTGCTTGCCGACTATGTCGAGATGTTTGCCGGCATCCTGGCGCTGAGCCTGCTCGGGCTGTTCATCTTTCAGCTGATCGACCTGCTCGAGCGGCGCTTCTGCCGCTGGGCGCTCGTCAGCCGCCCGGCGGCCTGAGAGGGAACTGGCGTCCCGGCCAAGAACCGGCGTCCCGACTAAGAAACGTCGGCACAATCGGGAACCGGTGGCCTGACCGGGAACCGGCGGTTGATCTTCCGGGAGATTCCGGACAGCTCTCGAAGGTTCTGGAAAATTTCTTGAAGATCTCGCGTTAAATGACTTCAGAAGATCCGGTTTTCGAAAGGGAACCGGATCTTTCTCTGCCTGTGGAAAAGAGACTTGACGTAGAATGGAAGCAGTGCCTGGCCGCTGGAAAGGCGGTCCAACCATGCCAACGGAAAGAAAGGGCAAGCATCTTCAAAAGGAAGAGCGTGAGGAAATCCAGCGGCTTTTACGCGAAGGCCTTTCGTTCAAGGGGATTGGGGCGTGTCTTTGGCGCGACGCGACCACGATCGCCAAGGAGATCCGCCAGCACCGCTACCGCAGCAGCAGCCGGTGGAATACGGCCGGACCGGTCTGCGCGCGAAAGGAGGGTTGCCAGCGACAGGACCTGTGCCGGCGCCCGGTTGGGAAGAAGTGCAAGAAGCTTTGCCGAAACTGCCCGGCCTGTCATTGCCACTGCGCGGCGTTCCTTCAGGAGCGCTGCCGGATCGAGACCCGGGCACCCTATGTCTGCAACGGCTGCGAGAAGCTTCGGACCTGCCGTCTGGACAAGTGGATGTACGGGGCCGACAGCGCCCACAAGGCCTACGAACAGGCGCTCTGCCAGCGCCGCGAGGGCATCTGCCTGACCAAGGACCAGCTTTCTGCCCTCGATGACCTGGTCAGCCCGCTCATCCGGAAGGGTCAACCGATCGCACACATCCTTCGGGCGCACCAGGGCGAGATTCCCATCAGCGAACGGACGTTCCGGCGCTATATCGCCTCTGGGCTCCTGAGCATCCGGAGCATCGACCTTCGGCGCGTCGTGCGCTACAAGCCCCGAAAGAAGCGCCTGAACCCGAGGCCTGTCGAAAGCAAGGCGGGGCGCCGCTACCCGGACTTTCGCGCCCTGCTCGCTGAAGACCCGGGCCAGCCGGTGGTGGAGATGGACACGGTCGAGGGCCACCACCTCGACCAAAAGCACCTTCTGACCCTTTACTTCCGAAAAACCAGCCTGATGCTGATCTGCCTCTTGCCAAACCTCGAGATGGTGTCTGTCTTCCGGGCATTCGACCGCCTGGAGGAAAGGCTCGGGCTGGACACGTTCCGCAAGCTGTTCCCCCTGGTCCTGACCGACAACGGCTCCGAGTTTGCCGGCTTCAAGCGCCTGGAGACCAGCCCCAAGGGCGAAAAGCGCACCCGCATCTACTATTGCGACGCGCGCATGAGCGGCCAGAAGGGCGCCCTGGAGCACAACCACACCTTTATCCGCTGCATCTTGCCCAAGGGCGAATCCTTCGAGTTCCTGACCGACGAGCTGGTCAGGCGTATGGAAAACAACATCAACAGTACGGTACGGCCAGCGACAGGGAAGACACCCCATGCGCTGGCCGTGGACACGTTCGGTTCCGGCCCGGTTGAAGCCCTGGGCCTGGAACTGATCCCCCCGGATGAGGTGACGCTGACCAGGGCACTCCTCACCCGTTAGCAAAAGCAGAGGCGGCCGGGCACCCGCTATCGCTTCCGCCAGGGCCCTGCCTGGAAGCTGGTGGAAGTTAGTCCGCCAGCCGCCCCAGGACCGGGTCGGCGCTGCCGCGCGCGAAGATGAGGCCGTTTCGCTGCTTCTGGTACCAGTATAGCCCCGGCCCCGTCCGTTTGACAGGCTCTTCACCCCCGTTCACCCCCCGTTTTCTGCTGATATGGATTTTACTCTGGCCAATATCCTGGACCGTTCGGAAAATGGAACTTACTTTGTCATTCAAGCCGGTAAAATTCGTTGGATTATTCGTCCGTATTTTGTTGACAAGCGGACACCGGGACATATATAATTGCATCTGCCTGACGGCGA